>DAITAE010000236.1:0-7290 GCA_036824445.1 Streptosporangiaceae bacterium
GAGCGGAGCGGGAGGGATTCGAACCCCCGGGACGCTTGCACGCCCGGCTGCTTTCAAGGCAGCTGCATTCAACCGGACTCTGCCACCGCTCCAGCCGGTTCGCCGGCGTCAGTGCGACGGCGGCGTCCGTGCGGGCTCTCTTATCAAATACTCGGGATCCGCTGCGGCAAGGATATACAGCCAGCTCCGCCCCGCCGCCTGGCACAACCCTGAGCCGGGCAACGCCCCACAGGCAGCCTGCGCCGGGGCGGTAGGCTCGCGGTCGAGGAGGTCAGCATGCTGCCCGCGTTCGGCTGGCAGGCAGTTTTTACCCAGTGGGAGTTCGCGCCTGCCGTCACCGCCGCCGTGCTGGTGGCTGCCGCGCTCTACCTGTGGGGTGCGTGGCGCGTCGGGCGCCGCCATCCGGCCAGGCCCTGGCCGTGGTGGCGGACTGGCATGTTCCTGGCGGGCTTGGCGGTGGTGGTGTTCGCCACCGAGAGCGGCATTGCCGTCTACGACGACGTGCTGTTTTGGGATCACATGATCCAGCACTTGCTGCTGATCATGATTGCCCCGCCGCTGCTGATCTTCGGCCAGCCGTTCACCCTGCTGCTGCACGCGAGCAGGAACCCGCTGCACACCTGGGCCAAGCGGGTGATGCGATCCCGGGTGGTCAGCTTCCTCACTTGGCCGCCGTTCGGGCTGGTCGCATACACCGTGACCGTCGTCGGAACGCACCTGACCGGCCTGACCGGCCTGATCGTGCAGAACCCGGTGCTCCACGACGCGGAGCATGTGCTGTACCTCGTCGTCGGGTATCTGTTCTTCCTGCCCCTGCTCGGCCAGGAGCCGATCCGGTGGCGGATCTCGTACCCGATCCGGATCCTCGTGCTCGTGCTGGCGATGCCGGTGGACACGTTCACCGGGCTGGTGCTGAGTTACGCGAGTCCCGGTACCTACACGGTGGGACCGCGGCCACCGGGGGCACCGGGCCCGGCGGAGGACGTGCACTTGGCGGGTGCGGCCATGTGGATCGCCGGTGATGCGATCATGCTCGCGTTCATCATGATTGTCGTCCTCATGTGGAGCCGGGACGACCGGAGCTCCTGGGCCACGTCGGGCTGGCTGGAGGCGGCGCGCAAGTCGCGCTTCGACGAGGTCGTGGCGCCCGCAAGCCCCGCGGCCACCGGCCCGGGTCGCGGCAGTATCGACGATGACGAGCACCTCGCCGCCTACAACGCCTACTTGGCGAGGCTGAACCGGCCGGGCGGCGACGGGACCGGGTGACCCGGCGGCCGGCGCGGCAGACCCACTCCCCGCGGCCCGCGGTGGCCGACGCAGCAGACCGACTCCGCGGCCCGCAGCGCCCGGTATGGCCAACCCGCTTCCCGCGTCCCGCGGTGGCCGACACCCCCGGCCCGGTCCACCCGTACCAACGCCAGTAAAAGGCCCGGCAATTTCTTGTTACTAACCCATCGCGTATTCGAACCGGGGTACCGGCACGCTTCGTTACAGGGGTGCTGCGCGTGCCGGGGACCGTCATCGGCGCAGGCCGTCATCTCGGCCGCCCGCCCGCGCGGTGTGAGCCGGCAGGGGACCACTGGAAAGGGAGGGCTGACTCATGCCATCAATCCATCGCATCGCCCGGGTACCGACCGTCGCCGCAGGTGCCGTCGCATTAGCAGCGTTCGCGATCGCACCCGCCGCCCAGGCGGCCGCACACGGATCCTTCATCGGGCGGTTCCACAGGAACCACACGGTCGCGTCGACCGTGCCGGGTAACGGGGACGTCAACCCCTACGGAGTTGCCGTCGTCCGGCGCAGCACCGGCAGCCTCGTCAAGGGCGACGTCCTGGTCAGCAACTTCAACAACTCGCAGAACCTGCAGGGAACCGGGACCACGATCGTGCAGGTCTCACCCGGCGGGCAGCAGACGGTGTTCGCGCAGATCGGCGCGTCCTCGCTGCCGGGCCCGTGCCCGGGCGGCGTCGGCCTCACGACGGCACTCGGGATCCTGCGGGGCGGCTGGGTAGTGGTCGGAAGCCTGCCGACCATGGACGGCACCAGCGCCACGGCCAGGGCCGGGTGCCTGCTGGTCATCAACAACAGTGGGCAGGTCGCCGAGACCATATCGGGCCATGGCATCAACGGCCCGTGGGACATGGCGACCGTCAGCGGGCGGTCGCGGGCCGTGCTGTTTGTCAGCACCGTGCTCAACGGCACCGTCGCGGCGAACGGCAACGTCGTCCACCGGGGCAGGGTGCTGCGGCTGACCCTCAGGCTGCGCGGAAGCAGCCCGCCCATCCTGGTCAAGCGCACGGTGATCGGCTCCAGGTTCGGTGAGCGCACCGACCCGGCGGCATTGGTGGTCGGGCCGACCGGTCTCGGCCTCAACTCCCGCGGCACGCTCTTCGTGGCCGACAGCGTGGGGAACAGG
Source organism: Streptosporangiaceae bacterium (assembly GCA_036824445.1). Lineage (GTDB taxonomy): Bacteria > Actinomycetota > Actinomycetes > Streptosporangiales > Streptosporangiaceae > UBA9676. Next base: position 2,417 of record DAITAE010000236.1, read on the forward strand.
ATCACGGCGATCCCCGGGGCGCTCATACGCCGCAGCAGCGCGGGCACCGGCAGGGTGGTCACGACCGGCGGCAAGCTCAACACGCCGCTCGGCCTGGCTATCGCTCCAAACGGTCACGTGCTCACGGTCAACGCCGGGAACGGCAAGCTGGTCGAGACGACCCGGGCAGGCAGGCAGATAGCCAGCAAGCTCCTCGACAACACGGGCAGCCCGCCCGGTGCTGGCGCCCTGTTCGGCCTGGCGCTGGCCCCGCACGCCAAGGGCATCTACTACGTGGACGACGCGGCGAACACGCTGAAGTTGCTCCACTGATTAGCGCGCCCGGACGCCCGGCCCCCGCCGACCATCGCGGGGGCCGGGCATTCAAGATGCGCGACACGCCGGCAGTGCTTTCTAGCTGAATCTACGGATCGCGCTAGAGGCCGCCATAGGCTCCAATGCTGTGGACCCGGTGCGCAATCCGTACGCCCCCGGCGCGGGCCAGCGCCCGCCCGAGCTAGCCGGGCGTGACCGCGAACTCGGCCAGTTCGAGGTCGTGCTGGAACGGATCGCCCGCGGCCGGCCAGAACGCAGCATGGTGCTGACCGGGCTGCGCGGGGTGGGCAAGACAGTTCTGCTGAATTCGTTCCGGTCGATGGCGCTGCAGCGGCTGTGGGGGACCGGCAAGATCGAGGCGCGGCCCGACCAGTCGATCCGCAGGCCGATCGCTGGCGCGCTGCACATGGCGGTCAGGGAACTGGCGCCACGGCACCGGGCGCCGGACCGGATCGAGCACTTCCTCGGCGTGCTCAAGGCCTTCGCCGCCCGCGACCCGAAGGCGCCCAAGGGGACGTTCATCCCGCATCTGGGCATCGATGTGCCGACCGTCCGCGGCCGCGCCGATTCCGGTGACCTGGAGATCGACCTGACCGAGCTGCTCGCCGACGCCGCATCGGTCGCCACGGACCTCAGTGCGGGCATCGCCGTCTTCGTCGACGAGATGCAGGACATCCCGCCCCGCGACATATCCGCCCTGTGCGCTGCCATGCACGAGCTGTCACAGACCGGCGGCCCGCTGATCGTGGTCGGGGCCGGCCTGCCGCACCTGCCGTCGGTGCTGTCGGCCAGCAAGAGCTACTCGGAAAGGCTGTTCCGGTACGTGCCGATCGACCGGCTGGACCGCGCCGCCGCTGACCAGGCCCTGCTCGCACCCGCCCGGCGTGAGGGCGCCGATTTCGAGATGGCGGCGCTGGATGCGCTGTTCGAGGCGGCGGACGGCTATCCCTACTTCGTGCAGGCCTACGGCAAGGTGACCTGGGACGTCGCGGCGGCCAGCCCGGTGACCGCGGCGGATGTCAAGGTGGCGGGCCCGCAGGCCGAAGGCGAACTGGCGGTCGGCTTCTTCGGCAGCCGTTACGAGCGGGCGACCCCCGCCGAGCGCGAGTACATGCGGGCCATGGCGATGCTCGGCGACGACCCGGTGCAGACCTCGTCTGTCGCCGACGAACTGGGCCGCAAGCCCTCCAGCGTCTCCCCGGCCCGGGACGCGCTGATCAAGAAGGGGCTCATCTACAGCTCCGAGCGTGGCCTGATCGCGTTCACGGTGCCGCATTTCGGCCAGTTCCTGCGCGCCCAGCCGGCATAGCCGGGATGCGGATCCGTCAGACCGAATCTGCTGGAATATGCCACTTTCTACCATTGACGTTAGAGACTCTTAGAAATCTGCATAACGGATTACCGGTGTTCCGTCCTGCCCACCGGGACCTGGGGCGGGGACAAGACAGCCCGGCGACCGGCGGCCCGGGCGAGTGGCCCGTGACCGGCAGCCCCGTGGCCAGCAGCCCCGTTGCGCATGTATCGGTACTGGAACGGTTCCTCGGCAGGAGCGCCTACCCGCACCACGGCCAGCGGGTCGTGGTCGGCCAGCGCCTGATGCAGGCGGCGACCGACATCTTCCTCGGCTGGCAGCGCATCAAGGGGCTCGACGGCGTCACCCGCGACTATTACGTCCGGCAGTTCCAGGACTGGAAGGGCGGCGCCGAGGTGGACAACCTGCTGGTGTCCGGGGCGGCCTTCTACGCGCGCCTCTGCGGGGCGACCCTCGCCCACGCCCGGTGGGGCGACCGGATCGCCATCGGCTCGTACCCGGGCAAGGGGGACGCCTTCGACAGCGCGATCGCGGACTTCTCCGCCGCGTACGCCGACCAGAACGAGCGGGACACGATGTGTTCAAGGCGGCGGTGAACTCCGGTCGGCTCACCGCGCGAACCGGCCTGTAGCGGCCCGGCTCATCCCGCGAACCGGTCTGTGGCCGCTCGGTTCACCGCGCGAACCGGCTGTGGCGGCCAGGCTCACCCCGCGAACCGGCATGCAGCCGCGGAACCACCGCTGGGAATCAGTCACCGTGGGCCCGGCGGCCGTCAACTGCCCCAACGCGCGCTTTCGTATCGCGGGCAAGTCCAGAACGGCAATTGCCGATTCATAACTGAAGTACCGGATTACCACTCTTGTAACTCTATGCGAATCTGCTCATCGTGATCTTTCGCTGAGTTCGCACCTGGCCATCTGTATCCGCGGCTGAGCTGCGGCTTTACCCCCGCTTTGCCTATTTGTTACTACCTGGCGGTAACCCTCTGGCAAAGCCCTCGCGTCGTCTATGCGTAGGGATTCACAAGGTCTGATCATTAGCGACACAGCCAGACCGCGCGCGGGGGCCCGGACCGGAGGAGGGGTCGAACCCTCATGACAGATGTGCTGCTCGGCCTTCAGCGGGACTTCCCGGGATACCGGATCTGGCAGGAGAGCCACGGGGAGCGGAAACGCTTCGTCGCGCGCAGGATCGTCGCCAGCACCCGCCCACATTCGGTGGTGACGGCTGATCCGGACGAGCTGCGCGACGCGCTCAGCGCGCAGAATGACCTGGAACAGGTGCCCTAGGCGACGCCCGGTGCGCCGTGGCCAGGCCCGGATCGGCGCCGGGCCGGCCGCAGGGTGACGATTCAGCCTGAGCGTGACACGATCCCAGCCAGGACCTTGTTGCGCACCTGGGCGGGAAGACTGGTGCGCTGGCCCACATGGAGGTGGCCGTGCGCAGCACGATGATGGATCTGCCGCTGACTGTGACCGCGATCATGAGATACGGCACCGGGCTCTACGGCGGGCGCGAGGTCGTAACGTGCACCGAGGACGGAACCCGGCGCCAGACCTACGCGGACACGGGCATGCGCGCGGCCAGGCTCGCCAATGCGTTGCGCACGCTGGGGGTGGACGCAGACCAGCGCGTAGCGACGCTGATGTGGAACAACGCCGAGCACTTGGAGGCCTACCTGGCGATTCCTTCGATGGGGGCGGTCCTGCACACGCTGAACCTCCGGCTCGATCCCGGGCAGCTCGCCTACATCGCCAATCACGCCGCCGACGACGTCGTCATCTGCGACAGCACGCTGGTCCCGCTGCTGGCCCAGGTCCTGCTGCAGGCGGAGAACGTCCGGCACGTGATCGTAACCGGGCCGGCCGAGGCACTGGCCGCCCACGCCGAGAAGCTCGCCCGCCCCGGTGTGCGGGTGCACTCCTACGAGGAGCTGCTGGCGCCCGCGGCCGAGACGTTCGACTGGCCGGACCTGGACGAGCTTTCCGCCGCTGCGATGTGCTACACCAGCGGCACGACCGGGATGCCCAAGGGCGTGGTTTACAGTCACCGGTCGGCCTACCTCCATTCGATGGGGGTCTGCATGGGCAATTCGTTGGGCATGTCGGAACAGGACCGGGTGCTTCCGGTCGTGCCGATGTTCCACGCCAACGCCTGGGGCCTGGCCTACGCGGCAGTCATGTCCGGCGCCGACCTGATCATGCCCGACCGCTTCCTGCAGCCGGAGCCGCTGGCACGGCTCATTGAGGCCGAACGGCCAACGCTGGCCGGTGCCGTGCCCACGATCTGGAACGGGCTGCTCCAGCACGTGCGCGCCCATGGCGGTGACCTCTCGTCGCTGCGGATGGTCCCCTGCGGCGGGTCGGCCGTCCCCCGGTCGCTGATGGAGGCCTTCGAGAAGGAACTCGGCGTGCTCATCGTCCAGGCGTGGGGGATGACGGAGACCTCACCGATTGGCAGCGTGGCGCACCCGCCGGCGGGCACCCCGGCCGACGAGGCGTGGCACTACCGCGATACCCAGGGCAGGCTGGTCTGCGCCGTGGAGGCCCGTCTGGTCGGGGACAACGGAGTCGTGCTGCCCCATGACGGCACAGCGGTCGGCGAGGTCGAGGTGCGCGGCCCCTGGGTGACCGGCGCCTACTACAAGGACGACGACCCGGGCAAGTTCCACGACGGCTGGCTGCGGACCGGCGACGTGGGGACCATCGACCCACTGGGCTTCGTCACCCTGACCGACCGGGCCAAGGACGTGATCAAGTCCGGCGGGGAGTGGATCTCCTCGATGGAGCTGGAGAACGCCCTGATGGCGCATCCGGATGTGACCGAGGCGGCGGTGATCGGTGTCCCGGATGAGAAGTGGGGGGAGCGGCCGCTGGCGGCCGTCGTGTTGAGCGAGGGCGCGTCGGTGACCCCGGCGGAACTGCGGGACTTCCTGGCCGGCCGCGTGCCGCGCTGGCAACTGCCGGAGCGGTGGTCGTTCATCGCCGAGGTGCCCAAGACGAGCGTCGGCAAGTTCGCCAAGACCAAGATCCGGGAGGCGTACGCCCACGGCGACTACCAGGTGATCGAGGCCCGCTGAGGGTCCCGGGCTTTCGGCATTGTGCTTTGCGGCGCCGTCGCCCGCACCGGTACGCTGATCCGGACCGTTCGGTCGCCGGGAGGCTTCGCCTAGTCCGGTCTATGGCGCCGCACTGCTAATGCGGTTAGGGTTCGCGCCCTTCCGGGGTTCAAATCCCCGAGCCTCCGC
>DAITAE010000741.1:0-2066 GCA_036824445.1 Streptosporangiaceae bacterium
TCCGCCGAGCCGCTCATACAGGGAACCCTCCACCGTTCCCACCTCCTGTGCTCTCGTCGCCAACGGTCCGCGACGTCCCCGCATCGCACATCCTCAAACCGTGCAATCGGCGTCAGGTAAACCTTTACCTGCCGTTGACTCACAGGACCGGCCGCCGGGGGCGGCGCGTGGGGTACGGGAGCAGCGAATGGGCCTACGAGACTGAGAACAACCACGTCAGCTCGGAGGAAATATGCGGCTGATGCGAGCCCGGATGACCCGTGGGACTGCCGTTGTCATGGGCGTCACAAGCCGGTCGGTCCGAGCGTGGCTTCGCACCGCCGCCGGGCGGCTGCATCCGGCAGCCGCTGCGGGCAGGCTGGTCAAGCGGTGGCGGTTCGGCGGACTCGCGCCGGGTGGCAGAACGGCACACGGGTAGTGTTGACCCATCGTCCCTGGGAAGCCTCGACTCGGAGCAGTGGCGTGAACGAGCCCCAGATCAACGTCGATCACTTCTATCACCGGCCCATCTACCATGTGGTGGGTCTGCTGGATGAGCAGTCGGAGATCTCTGCCATCTCCAGAGACCTCGCATCGGCCGGGGTGGATGTCGCCGCCGTGGAGATCTTGTGCGGTGAGCAGGGAGCGCGCATCTTGGATGAGCATGGCCGCTACCACGGACTGCGAGCCCGCATCGTGCGAGCCTTCCAGCGGCTCGGCTACGACGAGACGACCCTGGCGATCTACGACGAGGCGCTGAGGAAAGGTGACCTGCTGCTGCACGTTCCGGCCCAGCCAGCAGAGCGCCGCCGCGTAGCGGGACTGCTTCAGCGCCACCATGTTCACGATGTGGGCTACTTCGCACCAGGCACGTTCGAACAGTTCCCCATCCTCGATGCGGACTGACCGCCAGCTGACCGGCCGGTAACCTATTCCTTCTACCTAACCACCGGGCAGATCGCAGGCGACGTGACGCAATCTGGAGGCGGGAGATGCAGGTAGCGGGGATTCGCCGGCTGGGTGCCCCGGTTGAGATGATCAAGGTGGGCGAGCCGCGGCCGCTGGCCGGGGACGAGGTGCTGCTCGAGGTGAGGGCAGCCGGCGTGGCCAGCTGGGATGAGTTCGTCCGCACCGGCGGCTGGGACGTGGGTGCCAGGCCGCCGATGGCGCTTGGCGTGGCAGCAGCCGGCACGGTGCTGGCAGCAGACCAGGCGGTCGGCGGCTGGGCGCCCGGCGACGCAGTCATGACCCATCCGGTGCCGCTGCGAGACCAGGGGACCTGGGCGCCGCGCCTGATCGCCCCGGCCGGGCTCCTCGCCCGCAAGCCGCCCGGTGCCAGCTGGGAGGCCGCGGCCGCCTTCCCGGTCCCCGCGCTCACCGCCGGACAAGTCCTCGGCGCGCTCAACATCCACGCCGGTGAGCAGCTCCTGATCCACGGAGCCGGTGGAGTCACCGGCGGCCTGCTGGTCGCCCTCGCCGTGCTGCGCGGCGCCGAGGTCATCGCGACAGCAGGCCCGGCAAGCCAGCAGCGGGTGGCAGCGCTGGGGGCGCGCCACATCATCGACTACCACGACCAAGATTGGCCCGACCAGGTCCGCGCGATCACCGGACGCCACGGGGCGGCCGCCGCGGCCAACGCGGCATCTGGCGGCGCCGCCAGCGCGATCCGGGCAGTCGCCGACGGCGGGCGCCTGGCGACCATCACCTCCGACCCGCCCAGCCAGCAGCGCGGCATCACGGTCTCCAGCATCTACGTCCGTGCCGACGGAAACCAGCTGCGCAACCTCGCGCAGCAATTCGCAGACGGGCAGCTGGAGGTCCCGGTCGCCGCCAGCTACCGCCTCACCGATGCCGCCCGGGCACTCGCCCAGGCAACCGGCGGCCACGCCGCCGGGGCGATCGCCCTCACGCCCTGACCACCCCAGCAAGCCCCAGCAGGTGAGATCGGGACGAGACCAGCAGTGGCACGACGCCCAGAATCGGATCATCTGCGCACGTACGCCCGCGTAACCGAGACAGTCACCAACCGCGGCCGGCAGGCCGCGTCGTACTCCCCGGCCAGCGGCCCGGGGCCGGCCCCGACGGCC
>DAITAE010000742.1:0-2065 GCA_036824445.1 Streptosporangiaceae bacterium
AGCACGTCCCTGACCGCGCCGTGCACCTGCGGCGCGCAGCGCAGGCTGTAGGCGTCCTGCACCGCGTGCCGGCTGTGCCGGTGGCTGGCCAGCAGCGGGGACCCGGCCAGCAGGGCCCGCAGGTTGGCGGCGCTGGCGAGCTGGCCTGGATGCGGGCGGAGCACCTGCACCCGCTCGTCATAGGGCCGGTCGGTGCCGAGCAGCGCCTCTACCGAGAGCGCGCAGGCAACGTCGGCGGCTCTGACGAGCATCCGTGCGTCGTGGATGGAGAACGCGAGCAGCGCCTGCATGGGTTCGGTGCCGTTGACGAGCGACAGGCCCTCCTTCGGCGCGAACTCCAGCGGCTCGATCCCGTGCTCGGCCAGCACCTCGGCGGCGGGCCGGCCTTCCGGCGGGTCGCCGGGCCCGCGCAGCCTGCCCTCCCCGATCAGCGGCTGGGCCAAGTGCGCGAGCTGGGCCAGGTCCCCGGACGCACCGACGGAGCCCTTCCCGGGGACGACCGGCAGCAGATTCCGGTTGAGCAGTTCGATCAGCCGGGCAGGCAAGTCCGGCCGGACGCCCGAGTACCCCGCCGCCAGCGTTCGGGCGCGCAACAGAAGGAGCGCGCGCACGGTCGCGTCGTCCAGGGGATCACCGGCGGCCGCGGCGTGGGAGCGGATGATCGCGCCCTGCAGCTCCGCCAGATCCCTCTCCGCCACCCGGGTATCGGCGAGCGCGCCGAACCCGGTGTTGACGCCGTAGACGGGGGCGTCGCCACGGATCGCGGCGGTGACCACGGCCAGGCTCGGCTCCATGGTGCTGGTGACGCTGGTTGTGAGTTCGGCGCTCGCCTCACCGCGTGCGACGTCCACGACGTCCTCGACCGTGAGGCCATCACCGTTGACGACCACTGTTCGCATGGCGACAGCCTGCCATCCCCCGTCGCCCGGCGCTTACGCGACCGCCGGCTGCGTGGCCGGGGCGGAGAACTGCGTACCGGAGGCGTGACCGGCTATCCCATCGCCGCCCCGTTACCCGCCGGCCCAGCCGAAGGTGGCGGCCAGCCCTTCCCGCCCGGCCGGGGTGACGCGGACGGCCCGGCGGTGGGCGCCCCGCTCGATCCAGCGCAGCTCCAGCAGCCGGGCGGTGATGGCCGCGCCCAGCGCCCCGTTCAGGTGCGGGCGGCGCTCCGTCCAGTCCAGGCAGGCGCCCGCGAACCGGCGCCGCGAGGTCCGCACATCCGGCACATTCACGCCGAACGCAGCCAGCGTGGTCTCCCCCGCCGCGGTGACCTGGAGCGCTGCCGGGCCGGCGTGCGCCTGCGGCGCGGCGCCAGCTGCCCCGTTGCCGACGAGGACGCCACCCGCGAGCAGGGCATCGAGCAACGCCACCCCGGCCTGGCCGGCCAGGTGGTCGTAGCAGGTACGGGCCTGCGCTAGCGCGGCAGCCTGCCGCGACTGGCGCAGGCTGCGCACCGGGTCGGGCGGGCCGAGGTGGGACAGGGCCTCGATCGCCGCGGCGACCCGGTGCCCGGCCAGGCGGTAGTACCGGTGGCGGCCTTGGCTCACCACCGTCACGAGGCCGCCCGCACGGAGCCTGGTGAGGTGCTCGCTGGCGGTTGCCGGGCTCACCCCGGCCAGGTTCGCCAGCTCTCCCGCGGCGAGGGCCCGGTCTTCGAGCAGTGCGGTCAGCATGGCCGCGCGAGCTGGGTCGCCCATCAGCGCCGCGACCGGCGCGAAGCCGACGCCGGGCGCGGAGTGGGCTGGGACGGCAGGCATGTTATGACCGTAGCCCCGGTATCTTTCGGCTGGGGCCGAAGCATGACCGGCGGCCATGTCGCCGGCCACCCGGGGGCACTGGCCGGGCGCGTGCGGGGCAGGCAGGGCCCCGGGCTGACGTGCCAAGCTTGACGCGGTGCTTCGCCAGGCAGAGTTTGCTCGCCGGCCAGGATCGGCTAAAGTTCTGGAACGCGTCAGTCTCGGCTGGCAGTGTTTCGCCCGCCGGCGGGCGGTCACGCGGACGTGGCTCAGTTGGTAGAGCATCACCTTGCCAAGGTGAGGGTCGCGGGTTCGAATCCCGTCGTCCG
>DAITAE010000743.1:0-2062 GCA_036824445.1 Streptosporangiaceae bacterium
CCAGAGGCAGAGGACATGGGCGAGCGGACGTTCGGCCGTAGGCGGCCTTGATCAAGGTGGGGCCCGACTCGGCAACTAGCCCATGCCTGCCCATGTCCTGTCCCGGTAGATGCTTGACACTCCGGTCCCACCAGATGCGTTACATATGGCCGTGATCCGGCTTCGCTGTCGCATGTCGTTTGCGGGCGTCATGGGGCGGGAGGCCGGGGATTGGCACTGGTCGAGTTGTCGGTTGTCGAGCAGCGTTACCGGGCGGTCCTGGAGGCCGCGGCCGGGGTTCCGGTCAGCGAGGTGGCGGCCCATTTCGGGGTGTCGAGGCAGAGCGTGCACGCCTGGATTCGCCGCTATGCCGAGGGTGGTTTGGGCGGGCTGATGGACCGTTCGCGGCGGCCGGAGTCGTGCCCGCATCAGCTCAGCCCGCAGATCGAGGCAGCGGTGTGTGAGCTGCGCCGGGAGCATCCGCGGTGGGGCCCTTTGCGGCTGGCGCACGAGCTGGGCAAGACCGGGGTCAGCCCGGTTCCGTCGCGGATGAGCGTCTACCGGGTGCTGGTGCGGCACGGGCTGGTGGACCCGCGGCCGCGCAGGCGGCCCAGGGAGTCCTATCGCCGGTGGGAGCGGGAGACGCCGATGGCGCTGTGGCAGATCGACATCGTGGGCGGGGTGTTCCTGGCCGACGGGACCGAGGCGAAGATCGTGACCGGGGTGGATGATCATTCCCGGTACTGCGTGATCTGCCAGGTCGTGGTGCGGGCGACCGGCCGGGCGGTATGCCTGGCGTTCGCCGCGGCGCTGCGGACGTTCGGCGTCCCGGCCGAGGTGCTCACTGACAATGGCAAGCAATTTACTGATCGTTTCGGGAAGAGCGGGGAGGTGCTGTTCGACCGGATCTGCCGCGACAACGGGATCATCCACCGGCTGACCCAGCCCCGGCACCCGACCACCACCGGCAAGGTCGAGCGGTTCCATGGCAGCTTGCGCCGCGAGCTGCTCAACGACAACGTGCCCTTCACCGACCTGGCTATCGCGCAGACCGCGGTGGACCGGTGGGTGAATGAGTACAACACCACCCGCCCGCATCAGTCGATCGGCATGGCCAGCCCGGCGGAGCGGTTCAGCACCGCCGCCGCCAAGGCCGAGGCCGAGCTACTGCCGCTGCGGCTGCCCGCGGTCATCGCCCTGGCCCCGACGCCCGCCCCGGCCAGCCAGCCCGGCGGGCAGGGCACCGATCCGGATGCACCGCCAGCCAGCGGCCAGCCCTATCGCGGCGGGCCGGTGGAGTTCGAGCGGGTGGTCCCGCCCAGCGGCAACATGCAGGTTGCCGGGCGGCAGTTCTGGCTCGGCCCGCACCGGGCCGGGATCACGATCACGTTCTGGGCCGACACCGAGGTCATCCACCTGATGACCGCCGGGTCCCGGGTCAAGTCGGCCCGCTCCCACCTGGCCCCCACCGACCTGGCCAGGCTCGCCGCTGACGGCGGCCGCCCCGCCGGGCCGCCGCCGCTGCCGCCGGCCGAGCCCGGCTCGGCGATCGAGGTGGAACGCGTCGCCAGCAGCATCGGCCACATCAGCCTGGGCGGCAGGCAGCTGCTGGCCGCCGAGGCCCTAGCGGGGCGGGTGCTGGGCATACGCATCGACCAGACCACCCTGACCTACTTCGACCCGGTCACCCGGGAACTGCTGCGCACCCGGCCCAGCCCACTGACCGGGGACCAGGCCCAGCGGCTGCGCGGCGCACGGCGGGCCGGGCCGCCCCCGGTGCCCGCGACCTCGCCGGTCACCGTCCAGCGGCGGGCCAGCAACAGCGGCGTCATCATGGTCGTCGGGCAGAAGATCGCCCTCGGCCGGATCCACGCCCGCAAGATGGTCTCGGTCCGCGTCACAGCCGACACCATCACCATCGAGATCGGGGCTGACGACATCCGGACCATCCGGCGCACCACCAGCCAGCCCGTCCGCAACCTCCGGGCCCAGCGGTCCCGCAAGGCCGCCAATGTTTCCTAGGCCATCTGGAAAGCATGTGGTGGGACAGATCCGTCAAACATCAGGTGGGACTCGACAAGAC
>DAITAE010000744.1:0-2060 GCA_036824445.1 Streptosporangiaceae bacterium
GCTCGGCCCGGGAGGTGAAGCCCACCAGGTCCGCAAACAGCACGGACACGACCTTGCGCTCCTCCTGCGCGAGCGGCTCAGCCTTCACCAGCGCGGCACCGCACTCCGAGCAGAACTTCGCCCCAGGCTGGTTCCCGTGGCCGCACGCAGGACAAACGCTCATCCGCAAAGCCTACGGCGGCGCGGGGCACACGGCGCCACTCACGCCGGTCGGACGCGCTCCAGCACGCAGCCAAGGCCCGGCGCCATCGACAGCCGCTGGTCCGCGGTGACGAGGGGAACGGCCAGCGCGGTCATGAGGGCGACGTAGAGGCCGTCGTCATAGGGTTGTCCCCATGATGACACCGGCTATGGCGGCGTATGCCCTGGTCAACGACGCAACCAGGGCCGATCCGGGGTGATCACCGTTGTCGGTGAATCGCTCGTGGACGTGGTCGACCGGGGCGGCCGTGGCGGGCCGGCCGTCCACCCTGGCGGGAGCCCGGCCAACGTCGCCGTCGCGCTCGCCCGGCTCGGGCAGCGCACCGTATTCGTCACGCAAGTCGGAGCCGACGACTACGGCGCCCTGGTCCGCGCGCACCTGGAGCGGAACGGGGTCGAGCTGGTCCTGGCCGGTCCCGCGAGCCGGCCCACCAGCCGGGCGCTCGCGAGGCTCGATGCCCGCGGTGCCGCCACCTACGAGTTCGAGCTCAGCTGGGACGTGCGTGACCCGCCGATCGCCGAGGGCAGCGCCGCCGTCCACGCCGGGTCCCTCGGCGTGCTGCTCGCGCCGGGCGGCGAGCAGGTGGTCCGGCTGGTCGAAGCCGCGTACGGCCGCGGGCTGGTCACGAGCTACGACCCCAACGTCCGGCCGTCGGTGACACCCGACCGCCAGCGGGCCGCCGCGACCGCCGAGCAGGTTATCGCCAGCGCCCACGTCGTGAAGATGAGCGACGAAGACCTCGACTTCCTGTTTCCCGGCATGGCGCCCGGGCAGCTCGCGGCGCGCCTGCTCGGCCCCGGCCGCGCCACTCAGGTGCTGGTCGTGACGAGGGGCAGCGAGGGCGCGACCGTGGCGACCAGGGCCGGGCAGTTCTCTGCCGCCGCCGTTCCCGTCACGGTGGTGGACACGGTTGGCGCCGGCGACGCATTCATGGCCGCCCTGCTCGCGGGGCTCGCCGACCTCGGGGAGCTGTCGCCCGCGGCGATAGCCGGCCACGTCGCGGCCGACGAAGGGATCCTGCGCGAGATCGCCGGCCAGGCTCTGGCCGCCGCGGCACTGACCTGCTCGCGCCCAGGAGCCGACCCGCCGACGTCCGGCGAGCTCCGCCGGTTCCGCGCCGGCTCGGGCAACACCGGCGCGCCAGGCCATCGCAGCGATTGAGCGCAAGGACGCGACGGGGCCGCGGCAGCCGTTGAGCATATCCTGCCCGCTCGTCAGGGCGGGCTGACCGGAACCTCCGCGGAGTCGGTCAGGCGGAGCTTGCGGCGGGCCCGCTCGTAGAACGTGGTGCGGCCCAGGCGGACGACGTGGGCGGCGCCGGGGCGCGGCTGCAGCTCGATCCGGTCGCCGACGTCCACGTGGGCGGCGACCGGCCCGTCGACCTCGACGGCGAGCCGGCCGCTGTCGGGCAGGATCTCCAGCGTCAGGCTGTCGTGGACCGAGACGACCAGCCCGCGGTTGTAGGCCGAGTGCGGCGCGGCGGGCGTGACCAGCAAGGCGTCGACCGCTGGGCTCACGATCGGGCCGCCCGCGGAGAAGCTGTAGGCGGTGGAGCCCGCCGGCGTGGCGACCACGACCGCGTCGGCGGCATAGCTGACGAAGGGGTGGCCGGCGGCCCGCACCGCGATCACGGCGGTCGGCTGCCCGGGGAAACGAACGACGGCGACGTCGTTGAAGGCGGTGACGACCTGGTCGCCGATGATGGCATCCACGGCCAGACGCGGCTCGACCGTGAACTTATGGTCGTCGATGGCGGAAAGCGCGCCGGGCAGGTCGGGCACATCCACCTCGGCCAGGAAACCGAGCTTGCCGAGGTTCACCCCCAGCACCGGCGCGCGCTGCCCGTCGGCCAGCCGCA
>DAITAE010000745.1:0-2058 GCA_036824445.1 Streptosporangiaceae bacterium
GCGGGGATCGACGACTGGGGCGGCGTCTCGCCGCTCACCCCCGACCACGTCAACCCCGAACACCCGTGGCCGCAGATCGACGACCTGGCGCGCCGCACCGAGGCAGCCGGAATGGTCCTGCGGGAGCGGCTGACGGTCTACCCGCCGTACATCGCCGAGCCCTGGCTGGATCCCCGGCTGGCCGCTCATGTGGCGGCGCTCGCCGACCCAGTGAGCGGGCTGGCCCGCGAGGGTGCGCTGCCGCAGGGGCGTCCCTGGCAGGAGCCCGACGGCGGCTGGGGCGAGGCCGCCGGGCGGACCGACCTGCACGTCACCATCGACACCACCGGCCGGACGGCGGACCGCCGTGACGACTTCGGCGAGGTCTACGGGGACTGGGCGGCGGTCGCCGCCCGGATCGACCCCGCGGCGCGACCGGCCGGGGAGCCGGAGACGGCCGGCGGCAGCCGTTTGGCATCCACGGGCGCCGGGCCGAGGCAGACGGCAGCCGGCGCGCCCGGGCGGCTGCGCAGCGAAGTGGCCGCCGCGCTACGGGCGGCCGAGCGCGACCCGGCCGGGATCACCGACGCGCAGGCGCTCGCGCTGCTCGACGCGGACGGCCCGGAACTGGAGGCGCTCGCGGCGCTCGCGGATGCCCTGCGCCGCGACGCGGTCGGCGACGACATCACCTATGTGGTCACCCGCAACATCAACTTCACCAACGTGTGCTACACCGGCTGCAGGTTCTGCGCATTCGCGCAGCGCCGCACCGACGCCGACGCCTACACGCTCTCGCTGGAGCAGGTCGGGGACCGGGCGGCCGAGGCGTGGCAGGCGGGCGCGACCGAGGTGTGCATGCAGGGCGGGATCCATCCCGACCTGCCCGGCACCGCCTACTTCGACATCGCCGCGGAGGTGAAGGGCCGCTGCCCGGACCTGCACGTGCACGCGTTCTCCCCGATGGAGGTCGCCAATGGCGCGGCCAGGACCGGGCTGGGCGTGCGCGAGTGGCTGGAGCGGGCCAGGCAGGCCGGCGTCGACTCGCTGCCCGGCACCGCGGCCGAGATCCTCGACGACGACGTGCGGTGGGTACTGACCAAGGGCAAGCTGCCGGCCGCGGCCTGGATCGAGGTGATCACCACGGCGCACGGGCTGGGCATCCCGACCACTGCCACGATGATGTACGGGCACGTGGACACCCCGGCGCACTGGGTCGGCCACCTGCGGGTGATCCGCGGCATCCAGGAACGCACCGGCGGGTTCACCGAGTTTGTCCTGCTCCCGTTCGTGCACGCCAATGCCCCGATCTACCTGGCCGGCCTGGCCCGCCCGGGTCCCACCCGCCGGGAGAACCGGGCGGTCCACGCGCTGGCACGGCTGCTGCTGCACGGCGCCATCAGCAACATCCAGTGCTCCTGGGTCAAGCTCACCGAGGAGGTCTGCCGGGACGTGCTGCGCGGCGGCGTCAACGACATCGGCGGCACCCTCATGGAGGAGACGATCAGCCGCATGGCCGGTTCGCAGCAGGGCTCCTACAAGACCATCAGCGACATGGCTGCCATGGTCGCCCCGCTCGGCCGTCCCCTCCGGCAGCGCACGACCCTCTACGGGCAGCCGAACGGCGAACGCCTCGCGGCATCGGCTGCCAGCGACGGAGTCTGCAGGTCGGTCCGCGGCGGCCGGACACCGCTCCCGCTGGTCCCCGGCTAGCCGCGCCCGGCTCTCCCCACGGCCGGACTAGCGGGTGATCAGGAAGGCGTTCGGGTCGCGGGGCGGGCGGTCCGGGGCGGGGGCGGCGGGGTGGCCGACGCCGACCGCCCCCATCGGGTCCCAGTCGTCCGGCAGCCCGAGCGAGCGGCGGGTCGTCTCCCGGCAGAACATCGTGCTCGACACCCAGCAGGAGCCGAGGCCCTCCACGGCCAGGGCGACGAGCAGGTTCTGCACGGCCGCGCCCATGGCGACCACGAACATCTCCCGTTCGGCGGCGGCGCGGCGCTGATCGGGATAGGCATGCGCCGCTTCGGAGTGCAGGCACGGGACGATGAGCAGCGGCGCCCGCCGCAGCGGCTCCCCGCGCCG
>DAITAE010000746.1:0-2055 GCA_036824445.1 Streptosporangiaceae bacterium
ATCGTCCGCGAGCGCGCGATCCTGCGCCGCCTGGTCGAGGTCGGCACCCGGATCGTGCAGCTCGGCTACGCCGGTGATGGCGACGCCGATGAGCTGGTGGACCGCGCGCAGGCCGAGATCTACGGCGTCACCGAGCGCCGGGTCACCGAGGACTTCCTGCCGCTGTCGGAGATCATGCCCGGTGCGCTGGACGAGATCGAGGCGATCGGCTCACGCGGCGGCGTGATGACCGGAGTTCCGACAGGGTTCGCTGACCTCGACGCCCTAACGAACGGCCTCCACGCAGGTCAGATGGTCGTCATCGCGGCCAGGCCGGCCATTGGCAAGTCGACTTTGGCACTTGATCTTGCTCGGGCGGCGGCGGTGAAGCACCGGATGGCGGCCGTGCTTTTCAGCCTGGAGATGAGCCGCAACGAGATCACGATGCGGCTGCTCTCGGCCGAGGCGCGGGTGCCGCTGCACGCGATGCGGACCGGCCAGATGGGCGAGGAGGACTGGACCAGGCTGGCCCGGCGGATGAGCGAGGTCGTCGACGCGCCGCTGTTCATCGACGACTCACCGAACATGTCGATGATGGAGATCCGGTCGAAGTGCCGGCGGCTCAAGCAGCGCCACGACCTGCGCATGGTGATCGTCGACTACCTGCAGCTGATGAGCTCGCCCCGGCGGGTGGAGAACCGGCAGCAGGAGGTGTCGGAGATGTCGAGGTCGCTCAAGCTGCTCGCCAAGGAGATCGACGTCCCGGTGGTGGCCATCTCCCAGCTCAACCGCGGTCCCGAGCAGCGTAACGACAAACGCCCATTGCTCTCAGATCTACGCGAATCGGGCAGCATTGAGCAAGATAGTGACGTCGTAATCCTCTTGCATCGCGAGGATGCGTATGAGCGGGAATCGCCCCGGGCGGGGGAAGCTGACTTCATCGTGGCCAAGCACCGCAACGGCCCGACAACGACGGTGACGGTGGCCTTCCAAGGCCACTACAGCCGGTTCGTGGACATGGCCCCCGGCTGACCCGCGCTGCAGGATCTCAACGATCTTGCCCTCTTCTCACCCAGTTGGCCAACTGGCCAGCCGGGAACGCGGTCGTCGATCAGCACCTGGACTGCTTCACCGATCAAGTCCAGACCCCGTTACGTGGCGACTGTTATCACGCCTGTATGACGGCAATACTGTTCGAGTAATAACTACCACCCCCCGGGCCGTTAGCGGCGGGTGTTGGGCCCTGGCCGGAGTGGGGGGGTCGCGATCTGCACCGCCGCGACAGCCAGCAAGAGACCCACGGCCAAGACAAACGGCCAAGACAAGTAGCATCAACGCTGCCCTGCGCATGCTCATCGTTACGCTCGTTAGCGTGCGACCTCCCTCACTTGATACACCCCGCGGTGCGGGGTCGTAGGTGGTTCGAAGCCGCGGCGGCGGTAGATGGGTGCGAATCGCCAGCCAGGGAGACAACTCGATGCCGATGCTTACCGCGAGGACGCCGTGAATGTATCCACCGCCGGCAGCGGCGGTCAGATCGTGATCGCCGGTGCGGGCTACGCAGGGCTGCACGTCGCTTTGCGCCTGACGGCCAAGCTGCGCAACAACCCCCAGATGGAGCTCACCCTGGTCGACCGGCATGACTACCACCAGGCGCTCACCGAGCTGCCCCGGGTCGCCGGCGGCACCCGCGCCGCCGACGCGGTGCGCATCCCGCTCCAGGACATGCTGGCCAAGCGGGTCCGCTTCGTCCAGACCGAGATCAATGGCTTCGACCTGGCCGGCCAGCGGCTGCTCACCGGAGCTGGGCCGATCGGCTGGAGCTGGCTGGTGCTGGCGCTCGGCAGCAGGCCCAATGACTTCGCCATCCCCGGTATAGCCCGCCGCGCGCTGTCGCTGTATTCGGCCGACGATGCCGAGCAGGTGTGGGCGGCGGCGAACAAGGCGCTCACGGCTGCCGCGGCCGCCACCGATCCCGAGCGCCAGCGCCGCCTGGCGACAGTGGTGGTCGGCGGCGGCGGCGCCACCGGGGTCGAACTGGCCGGCGAGCTGGCCGAGATGCTGCCCGAGGTGGCC
>DAITAE010000747.1:0-2052 GCA_036824445.1 Streptosporangiaceae bacterium
CATCCTGGCCAGTGGCGGTATCGGCACGCTGGCGGTGGCCGGGAACGCCCATACCCCGGTCAGCCACACCGAGCTGGGAGCCCCGATGGGCGCCTATCTGGCGCAAAGACGGCCGGGGATCCAGGAGATACGCATCAACTACTGCGGCGGGTACTTCTACAACTTCCAGCCAGTCCGGTTCGCCCCGACCGGCCCGCACCGGGGCCAGATACAGCTCTATGAGCACAATGACGCGCTTCTTCTCGACCTGCCCTCAGCCAGCGAAGCGGTCGTGCCCCAGCGATCTCAGCCGTGCCCGCCCGGGTACAACGCACCCTGACGGCGGCTAGATCCACGTGGTCTTCTCGACTTCAGGCGGTAGTGCAGAAACCGGCCGCGTGTCGGCACCGGCTGCCGCCGGCGGGGCCAGAGACCATCTGGGCGGGGACCGGTTTGGGCGGTCCACGTGCCGCCGCCGATCGGTCTGTTCGCGCGCTCGTGACGCATAATGAGCCATGCCTGCCACCGAGGAGCTGTCCGATGCCGAGCAGGCCGCGCTGCGCGCCCGGTGTTCGGTGTTCTTGGCCGACCACGGGCAGGTCACGGCCGCCGACCTGCTGGCCGGCATCCCCGCCAGCACGGCCACCGACCGCTACGGCGATGGTGGCGTTGTCGCCGAGCTGGAGGCGGAGATCGCCGGGCTGCTTGGCAAGCCAGCGGCGGTGTTCTTGCCCAGCGGGACAATGGCCCAGCAGTCCGTGCTGCGGGTGCACGCCGACAGGCGGCACCGGAAGACGATCATCTTCCACCCCATGTGTCACCTGGACCGGCACGAGGGCCAGGCATACCAGCGCCTGCACGGCCTGACCGGGCGCCCGGCGGGCGGCCCGGACCGCCTGATGACCGTCGGCGACCTCGCCGCGATCGGCGAGCCGGCCGCGGCGCTGCTGATCGAATTGCCACAGCGCGACCTTGGCGGCCAGCAGCCGGCCTGGGACGACCTGCTGGCTCAGACCGCCTGGGCGCGGGCCCAGGGAGCCGCCACCCACCTCGACGGCGCCCGGCTGTGGGAGTCAGCAGCCGGGTACGCCAAACCGCCGGCCGAGATTGCGGCGCTGTTCGACACCGTGTACGTGTCGTTCTACAAAGGCATCGGCGCGCTGCCGGGCTGCTGCGTGGCCGGCCCCGCCGACATCCTCGCCGAGGTGCGGGAGTGGCGGCAGCGCATGGGCGGCGCATTGTTCGGCCTATGGCCCAACGCCGCATCGGCGCTGACCTGCCTGCGGCGCCGGCTGCCGCTGATGCCCGCCTACCTCCGCCACGCCCGCGCCATCGCGGCCGCCCTCGCCGATGCCACTGGCGTGTGGGTCGTGCCCGACCCGCCCCAGGTGCCGATGATGCACCTGCTGCTGAGCACGACACAGGACAGATTCACTGCGGCCGCCCGGCGCCTGGCCGCCGAGCAGGGGATCTGGGCCTGGCCGCAGGCCGCGCCCACCATCGATCCCGGCATTCAGCGGGTGGAGCTCTCCATCGGCGACGCCACCTGCGCACTGGAGCCGGACCGGGTCCGCGACATCATCGCCGCCCTGATCGGACAATAGAGCTGCCAGGCGCTATCGGCGGCAATTGAGGACATTCCTGTGCGGTGGATGAGCCGCATGGTTTTGGTCAGCTGCTGTGGCCTGCTCGCCGCTGAAGCATTCCGGCAAGGATCGTGGGGTCGGTCTGCGGGATGGGCGGGGAGGGTGTCAGTTCTGCTTGTGGAGCGTGGCGACGGTGATGTGCGGCCAGCTGATGCCGTTGAAGTTCAGCAGCACGAGCTGGGAGTACTGCAGCCGGCGGGGTTCGGTGTCTGCCTGGAGCGTCTCCAGCCAGAAGGTGGCGGTGACGTGCGCTGTGTTCGCGTTCGAGTGGGTGGTGCCTTTCAAAAAGGCGATGTTCGCGGTCCCGCCGCCTGGAAGCGAGGCGTCGTGCGATGACACGTGCAGCGTGGTCGTGGAGGTGATCTGCGGTGAGGGCGCCGCGCGCAGGACGGTATTGGGGTTGTTGACCATTTGCTGGGTGATGCCA
>DAITAE010000748.1:0-2051 GCA_036824445.1 Streptosporangiaceae bacterium
CCAGGGCCGCTCTCGGCCGCCGGGTGGTTCTTCGCCTCTGGGGGTGGCTTGTAGGGCGTTCTGGTCGGCCGGCGTGCGGCTGGCGGTGAGCTGGGCCTGGACCAGGCGTACTCTGTGTGCCAGATTCGAGCCCGCCTGGAGGGAAGACCGGCCATGGCAGGAGAAGGGCGGCAGAACTCGCCCGAAACGGGCGGGCCGATGCCGGACGGCCTGGACACCAGCGTGCCGCACATCGCCCGGGTCTACGATTACTGGCTGGGTGGTAAGGATAACTTCGCGGTGGACCGGGAGGCCGCCGAGCAGGTGATCGCGGCCTACCCGGGAATCTTGCGCGATGTCCGGGCGCAGCGGGCGTTTCTGGCTAATGCGGTGGGCTACCTGGCGGGCGTCGCGGGCATCCGGCAGTTTCTGGACATCGGCACCGGCATCCCGACGGCGAACAACACCCACGAGGTCGCCCAGGATGTGGAGCCCGGCTGCCGGGTGGTGTATGTGGACAACGATCCCATGGTGCTCGCCCACGCCCGCGCGCTCCTGGTCGGCGAACCCGAGGGCGCGACCGACTACGTCGATGCCGACTTGCGTGACACCGGCAAGGTCTTGGCGGAAGCGGCCCAGATGCTGGACTTCAGCAAGCCGGTCGCGGTCATGCTGATCAGCGTGTTGCACCTGATCCCGGACGAGGACGACCCGCACGCGATCGTCACCCGCCTGATGGAGGCGGTGCCGTCCGGCAGCTGGCTGGCGCTGTCCCACCCGGCCCGCGACGTCCACCCCCAGCAGGTGACCGAGGCGGCCAGCCGCTTCAACCAGCTGGCATCGGCGAAGGCCACGCTGCGCACCCGGGCCGAGATCCTGCGCTTCTTCGACGGCCTGGAACTACTGGAACCCGGCCTGGTCCAAATCCACCGGTGGCGGCCCGGCATGGCCGTTCCCGGGGACGACCGCGAGGCAGCTGGCTACTGCGGTCTTGCCCGTAAAGCCTGACCGGCCAGCAACAGCGGCCGAAGCAGCTACGACGCCGCGGATCCAGTGACCTGCCGACCACTCCGCCGCCCGAGCGGTGTGCAGGCGGGGTAACGCTTCGGCGGACGGGCGTATGCGTCGGCGCGAAGACTCGTGAAGAGCAACGCAGAAGTGGGTTTACCGAGATTGGCAGTAAGGGCCCCATTAACTTCCTTCACTGCCTGACCGGCTCATACCGGACAGAGCCTCGTCGGTCTGGCTGGAGCAGACGTCCTGCACCCAGCCGACCTCACCGCCGTGGCGGGAGGCTGCCCGGCACCGATCGCCAGACCGCGCGCGAAGCGGGGCAGGACCAATCACAGAAAGTGACGTTGGCTGTGCGGTTATACAGCCCTGCCGAATACGTATTCGTCATGGTCGCGCTGATTCTGCTTGTTGGGGGCGTGCCGATCGCCCGGTTATGTCGTTCGCCCAGGGCGGCCAAGAGCCTGGGTGATCAGCTGCCCAGTAGGGTCCTGGATCGCCTGTAGGACGGCGCCGGGACGGCGGAGGTGCATGGTGACGTGCCGGGAGTGCCCTCCAACAGGCTGGTCGTGCATCGCGGACTCCCTCACTGCCGGCGCACCGTCATCGGCCGCCGCCGGTGGCAGGGATGATCTGGTCGTGGCGGTGGTGGCGGGCCATCGCCGCGGTGTATCGCGCGAGCGGCTTGCAGCTGGCCGCGGCGGCCGCCGGCGTCGTCGGCGCCGAGGATGTAGTGCAGGAAGCTCCACCCGGCTTCGGCCAGGCCCGCGGCGATCGCCGCGGCCTCGCCGGGCGGGTAGATCCGGGCCGGGTCGCCGACCGCGATCCACCCGGCCGGGATCCGGGCGTGTGGCGCCACGATCGCGCCGACGTGGACCACCGCGCCGAGTCCGGCGGTGGCGGCGCGGCCTAGGTGCGCGCCGGGCAGCGCCATCGCGCCCGCCGCCAGGAACACCTCATCGCCGACGGCGGCGCCGGTGAGCTGGGCGTGCGGGCCGACCAGCACCCGGTCACCGATGGCCTCTTCGCTTCGAGCAGCGCTTAGGCGCCTTCGAGCTCCC
>DAITAE010000237.1:0-7146 GCA_036824445.1 Streptosporangiaceae bacterium
GCATGGGGGAGCTCCCGACGGGGACGATCACGATGCTGTTCAGCGACATCGAGGGCTCGACGATGTTGCTGAGTGGTCTTGGCGATCAGTACGGCGAGGCGCTGTCGGCGCAGCGCGCCCTGTTGCGCGCCGCGTTTTCCTCGTACGGCGGGCAGGAGATGGGCACCGAGGGCGACAGCTTTTTCGTCGTGTTCGAGTCGGCGGGAGACGCGGTCCGGTGCTGCGTGGCGGCGCAACGCGCGCTTGCGGCGCACGACTGGCCGCGCGGGATCGCGGTACGGGTCCGGATGGGCCTGCATTCGGGGGAGCCGGCCCGGCACGAGGATGGGTACATCGGGCTGGATGTTCACCGGGCGGCGCGAATTGCGGCGGCCGCCCACGGTGGCCAGGTGGTCCTCTCGGAGGCGACGCGGCTGCTGGTGGAGCCGCAGCTGCCCGCCGGAGTGTCAGTCCGTGACCTGGGCTTTTACCGGCTCAAGGACATTGAGGCACCGGAACGGATCTACCAGCTGGTCGCAGCCGGCCTGCAGGAGCAGTTCCCACCGCTGAAGAGCCTGGGCGCCCCGGTGGCAACCGTTGGCGTGACAGCGGGCGTGCACGGCTTCCCGGCCGTGCTGACTAGTTTCGTCGGTCGTTCCGTTGAGCTGAATAAGGTCGCGGATCTCCTGGCCCGGCACCGGATGGTAACGGTGACCGGGCCGGGCGGGATGGGAAAGACCCGGCTGGCCGGTGAGGTGGCCCGGCACGTGGCGGACCGGTTCGCCGATGGGGTCTGGCTGGCGGAGCTGGCCGGCGTGGCGGATCCGGACCTGGTTCCGGACGCGGTGGCGGCGGCGCTCGGAATGCAGCACAGCGGCGGGCCGGTGCTGGAGGCACTTGCCGAAGTGCTGGCGGCCCGGCAGGTGCTGCTGGTGCTCGATAACTGTGAGCATCTGATCGATGCGGTGGCGCAATTGTGCGAGATGCTGCTGCCCGCCGCCGATGATGTACGGATATTGGCGACCAGCCGCGAGCCGGCTGGCGTCGCCGGGGAGGCCCGGTACCGGCTGCCGCAGCTGGGCCTGCCCGAGCCGGGGCAAAATGGGAAAGCCGACGGGTCGGCGGCGGTGGCGTTGTTCGCTGACCGGGCCCGCCAGGCGGACCCGGATTTCACTATGAGCGGTGAGACCGGCTCGGCGGTTGCCCGGCTGGTGTCGCGCCTCGACGGGATGCCGCTGGCGATTGAGCTGGCCGCGGCGCGGGTGGAAGCGCTGGGCGTGGGCCCGCTGCTGGACCGCCTGGACGGACAGTTCGACGTGCTTGCCGGTGCACACCGGCGGGCGCCGGCCAGGCACCGGTCGCTGGCCGCGACGGTGGAGTGGAGTTACCAGCTGCTTAGCGAGGAGGAGCGGCGGGTGTTCCGCCGGCTTTCGGTATTCCCGGGCCCGTTTACGCTGCAGGCCGCCGAGACGGTCGCCGGGGCCGGCGCCGGGCCGGCAGTGCTGCAGCTGGTGGACTGTTCGCTGATCGTGCCGCCCCGCGCGGGCCCCGATGGCCGGCCCCGGTACCTGATGCTTGAGACCCTGCGCGCCTACGGGACGGGCCAGCTCGCCGAAGCGGGGGAGCGGCCCGAGGCGGCCGCCGCGCTCGCTCGGCATGCCCTGCAGGTGGCCGGGCAGGCCGCGGCGGGCCTGGAAACCAGCGACGGCGAACTGGCCGCCGCAGAGTGGCTGGACGCCGAGGACACCGCTGTGCACCAGGCACTGGGCTGGGCGCTGGAACACGACCCGGATGCCGCCCTCCGGTTGGCCATCGCGCTGGCGCCATGGTGGCTCCTGCGCGGCCGCTGGGCCACCGGTTACCAGCAGCTCGCAGGAGCCGCCGGCCACGCCGCCGAGGGCGGCCCGGAGTGGTGCACCGCGCAGTTCTGGCTCGGCCTGCTGACGGCAGCCTCGAATGTGCCCACGAGCTTCAGCCACCTTAGCCTGGTCCGGGACGCCTTCGCGGGACGCGCGCCCGCGCCGCTGCTGGCCCGCGCGCTAGCATGGCGCGCCGGGGCCCTGGCGAACCTGGCCCGCGTTCCCGAGGCGGCCGAGGAAGGTCGCGATGCCCTCGCAATGGCCCGAGAACTGGGCGACCCGGCGGGCGAGGCATACGCGCTGTACTGGCTCGCGATTGCAGCCGGGTACGTGGGCAGCTATCGGGACGCCAAGGCGTGGCTGCGCCAGGCACAGCGGATCGACCAGGCGGCCATATCCGGATGGATCGCCCGGCACTGCACCATCCTCCTGGCGGAAGTTCTGGGCGAGCTCGGCGAGGCCAGCGAAGCCCAGCGGTACTGCGCGGAGGCCCTGGCTCTCGCCCGGGAAGCTGGAGCCCTCTATGACCAGGGTGTCAGCTTGCTTACCATGGCGCAGCTGGAGTTCTATGCGGGTCGGCTGGCGGATGCCCGGGCGCATGTACGGGAAGTAATCGAGCTGTTTACACAGACCGGCGCCAATCTGCTCCTGATCAACTGCCTGGAACTGTGCGTGGACCTGTGCGCCGCGACCCGGCGCTGGCGAGAAGCCATCACGGTATGGGCGGCCTTCACTGCCGTCAGGCGGGCCACCTGGGTACAAGGTGAGAGCCAGGCAGGCGAGGAAGAGTTCCAGGAGCCGCTGCATAAGGCCCGGGAGGCGCTGGGGCCCGCCCTTGCCCGCGAGGCGGAAGAGCGCGGCGCCGCCATGACCCCGGCAGCCGCCATCGAGTACGTTCTGCTGCTCGTCACCGAAAGGCCTGACGAGCCAGCCACCGCGCTGGACCTGCCGCGCCTCAGCACCCGGGAACGGGAACTGGTCACGCTGGTCGCGCAGGGCCGAACCAACGCCGAGATCGCCGCTCAGCTTTCCATCAGCACCCGCACCGTCCGCTCCCACCTCGACCGGATCCGGGGCAAGACCGGAAGCCAGCGCCGCGCCGACCTGACCCGGCTGGCCCTGCAGGCGGACCTCGTCTAGCCGCGCCACCGCTGGTAGGTCGCGATCACTACCCCGGTGGTCGTCGTCACGCTGTCGGTGAGCCGCAACGCGAGCGAGACGCCATCGGGGAACAGGCGGTGCCCCGATCCCAGCACGAGCGGGTGGATCAGCAGCACGAACTCGTCGATCAGGTTGTGCCGCACGAGCGATCCGATGAGCACCCCGCTGCCAAGGATCACCAGATCCTTGCCCGGCCGCTCCCTGAGCTTGGCCACGGCCTCCATAGCGTCGCCAGCCAGCAGCGTGGAGTTGGCCCACGGCAGCGGCTCGGTCAGCGTCGCCGACGCGACGTATTTCTGGGTGTTGTTGAGCACCTCGGTGTAGGGGTTGCCGGTCCGGCTGGGCCAGACGCGGTAGAAGTCCTCGTAGGTCCGCCGGCCCAACAGCAGCGACCCACCTTGGGCCATGCCCTTGCCCATGCGTTCGGCCATGACCGCATCGTTATAGGGCAGCGCCCAGCCGCCGCGATCGAAACCGCCCCGGCGATCCTCGTCCGGGCGGGCCGGCGACTGCATCACCCCGTCGAGCGTCACGTTGTTGACAACAACCACCCTGCTCATCGACGTTTCCCTTCTGCGGCCGGCGTCAGACCGGCTTCTCACCATCTACACGAACGGCCTGCCACCGATTCGACACCGCGGTCGGAGCTGCCGGGAATCAGGCTGGCTGACGGACGCTGCCTGAGTCAGGGCGTGGTGGCCGGCATGACCGTGGCGGCGATCAGCCGCTGGGCTCCGGCAATGTCGATGTCCGTGCGTCCCTGGAAGCAGGTCTCCCGCGCCTCGTGCGGCCCGAAGTCGGCGATCTCGCCAAAGCCGTGCTCGCGCAGCAGCTGGTCTATCTCGCCGGGGAGGAACCGGCTCACGAACGGCTCGCCCATTTCGGCGGCGATCCCTGCGAACGCCGCAGCGATCTGCGCGGTGGTGCCCGCTAGCGCGGCTTGTGGCTGGTTATAGGTGAGCACGACACGGGTGCCAGGCCGGCACCCGGCCATCATCGCGAGCGTGGCGTTGATGGCGTCGAGCTTGAGATACATCGTCACGCCAACCCAGGAAAAGACCGCCAGCTGCCGGAAATCGAACCCCGCCTCTGCCAGCCCTTCCCGCAGCGTCTGCCGCTCAAAGTCCACGGGGGTGAAGACGAGGCCGGTGGGGCTGTCAACGCCGAGCTCGGCGAGCCGCCGCTGCTTCCACCGCTGGCTCGCCGGGTGGTCGACCTCGAAGACCCGCAGCCGGTCCAGCAGATCGTGACGCCGGTAGGCGAAGGAATCCAGGCCGGCGCCCAAGATCACATACTGGCGCACCCCATCGGCGGCCGCCTGCTCGACGATGTCCTCGGGGAACCGGGCCCGCACGCACATCCAGCGGCTGAAGGCGACGAGGAATGGGTGAGGCAGCTCCGCCCGCAGCCGCTCCCGCAGCGCCGCCCCCTCGCGGCCGGCCAAGCCGAGGGCGAGATAGTCGTCAATGACCCATGGCCGGGGTTCCTCACGGTGAAGGGCCCGGGCAACCGCCGTCAGCACGGCGGTGCGACTCGGGCCCCGAGCGGAGTCCGCCATGCGAAGTAATCGTAATGATCCAGGACCGAGCCAGGACGATGCGCGGCAGCGCCGCGGCGCCCGGTCCGGCCTTATCCGGGCGCGACGAGCCGCTGCGCGGCAGGATCCCATCGCCATGCTGCACCTGCGGTGATGTGCGTTCCGCCGACCCAGCGGTCGGCGTTCAGCAGCGTCACGCGGTCTGCCCTGTGCTCGAGGACGCGTTCGCCGGTGCGCGTCAGCCTGAGTGAGAGCGCGGCGAAGGCGTGGGCGTCGCCCAGCGGCGGGGCGGGTGGGAGCGGCTCGCCGGCCTGCGTCTCGACGAGGCGCGCTTCGCCCTGGCCGAGGGCTGCGAGGGTGCGGTAGAGCCAGGCGTCGCCGAGGAACGGAGCGGCCTCACGGTCCTGCGTCGCGAGAAACACCGCCGGCGGCCGGTCCGCGCCGGCCGCGATTACCTGCAGCGTCCGTCGCTCGGTCCCCGACAGGCCGTCCTGCGGCGCCGGGAGCTCCTCGAGCAGCCGCCGCAGGGCCGGGCCCAGGAACGGCAGCTGCGGAACGTCTTCTGTCGCATGCGCCACGAGCGCCGTGGGGTCGGGGCGGCGCAGCGCATCCCAGGCCGATGTTGCTGCGGCGAGGGTGCCGGGTGTCGCCGTGACGCGTGCGGGCCACAGCGTCTCCAGCTGCTGCGCGGTCAGTTCGCCGAGCCCGCGAAATGACGGCTTGCCGGGGAACGCGCCGACGACGATCAGCTCAGGCGCCTCCGTCGTGGTGCCCGCCAGCGCGAGCACATCCAGGAGCTGGAGCTGGTCGTACAGGTCATGCTCGAACCACAAGACGACCTGTTGCCCGCCCTGCAGCGCTTGCAGGAGCTGCCGGTCGCGTCGCTGCAGCGAGGACAGGATCGTAGCCCTGCTGCCCCACCCGCAGGCGGACAGGAAGGCGGCCCGGGCACGCAGCAGTTCCCGCCGCGGTCCCGCCGGTACCGGCCCTTCGTGCAGGACGTCCTGCCACGGCAGGACCGCGCCGCCAAGCGAGGTCTGCCGCAGCGTGTTGCCCGCGCTCTCGCCGTTGGTCACGTGCAGCGGTGCTGGGTGCGCCGTGGCTTCGCGCCCGCGCCGGGCCAGGTAAGCCGCACCGCAGGTGCAGTGGTCGAGGGACTCGCACGCGCACCCGACGATCCGGGCAAGTTCGTCGCGCATGCGCCGCAGTGTCGCGATGCGCGTGTCGATCTCGTCGATCTTCGCAGCCATCCGCACCCGCAGGGCTTCCGGAGCGGGCACGCGCCCGCGCCGCACCGCGCGGAGGTACTCCTCGATCTCTGCCAGCGTGAAACCGATCGCTTGCGCATCCTTGATCGCACGCACGAAGCGCACCGCGTCTTCGTCATAACGGCGGTGCCCACCCGCCTCCCGTGGCGGCTCGGGCAGCAGGTGGCGGCGCTCGTAGTACCGCAGCGTCTCGACGCTGACGCCCGCGCGCAGCGCCACCTCACCCGCTCTCACACCCGGACTCTAAACCCGTACCCAGGTACGGAAATCAAGAGAGTGCGTTCAGCTTCCGCCTCAGGCCGGGTATGGCGGCTGACCGGCGGCCGGCCGGGGTTGCTTCGTGCGGGCAGCACCACCACGGCGAGGATGCCTGCATCATTGACCGCCCGGCACCGCGACCGCTGGAATCGGAACATGAGCGCAGTTCGGCTCACCCTGCACACCGGCCTGCGGGTCCCCGGGCCCGGCGGTGGTCTTCGGTGACCGCGGTCTGGCTGTTCCTGCGCGCGGAGGCCCGGCGCCGCTGGCGGGCCTGGCTGTCCCTCGCGCTCATCGTCGGTGTTTTCACCGGTGGTGTGGTGACCGCTGCGGCGGGGGCGCTGCGAACCGGCTCTGCGTACGCCCGTTTCCTCGACTGGAGCAGGGCGCCCGATGTTGTGGTCGACGCCGAGCCGTACAACCCGATGTTCGCCCCGCTCTCGCCGACTGCCGTGATGCGGGTTCCCCAGGCCGCGGACGCCGCCGTGCTCACATCGTTCGGCGCGGGCATCGTCCAGTTCATCGCACCGGCCAGTAACGCTATCCCGGGCGGCTTCTGGAAAAGGAAGATCCTTTCCGGCCGTCTCGCGGATCCCGCCCGGCCCGGCGAGGTCAACGTCTCGTTCACTCTGGCCCAGCGGCTCCACCTGCGGGTCGGCGACCCGCTGCCGCTGGTGCTGACCACCGCGGCCGGCCGGCGGGTGCCGTTCGTGTTCCATGTCGTCGGCATCGATGCCGCGCAAACCGAATTCCCGCCGGCGCCGGGGAACGGCACCTATGTCGCCTGGGGCACCCCGGCCTTCTATCGCCAGCACCGGGCGTTGGACGGATTCGTCCAGGTAGCGCTGCGGTTCCACCACGGCAGCCGGGACTGGCCCGCGGTGCGGCAGGAACTTCGTCGGCACGCGCACGGCAAGCCCGTGGAAACCTGGCTGCTCTCCGCCCAGTCAGTGAACACCCAGCGGTCGATCCGCCCGCAGGCCGTGGCGCTGTGGCTGCTCGCGGCGCTGTGCGGCGTCATCGGGCTGCTCATCGTGGGCCAGCTGCTGGCCCGGCTGAGCTTTCTGGAGGCCGCCGGGTATGG
>DAITAE010000238.1:0-7142 GCA_036824445.1 Streptosporangiaceae bacterium
CCGGAGCAGGAGGAGGTGCGAGACGCCCACGCGGCGGTGTTCTGGGACTTGGCCACGGCCGGCCACGGGCCGCGCTCATGCTGGCGGGCGCAGCAGCGGCGTTTGAAGAGGTCAACCAGACTTATCGGCCGCAGAAGGTACGCACCCAGCTCGACGCATGGCTGGCACCGATCCGCAAGAAGATGGGCGCCGCAGCGCAGACGCTGTCGGACCGGGGCCGAAAGCTGACCCTCGACGAGGCTGTCGAGCTTGGCTTCGATGAACAGCCCGAGGATGCCTGGCGGGTCGGCGCGTCGCCCGCCCTTACCGGCCGCGAGCAGGAGGTCGCGACGCTGGTGGCCTGTGGGCTCAGCAATCGCGAGATCGCCGGTCAGCTGTACCTGTCGGTCAGGACGGTGGAGGTACACGTCGACCGGATCCTGACCAAACTGGGCTTCGCCAACCGCACGCAGCTGGCGGCCTGGGCGCACGACGAGGGCCTGCTGCCGCGAGATACGTAGCCGACTACGTAGTTCTTCAGACGATCCGCGACGCCGGCCGGTCCAACGTTGCTGCCATGACTACAACGCACACCGGGACACCCGAAGGCCAGGTGCTCGTCGTCGGCGCGGGGCCGACCGGCCTGACCCTGGCAGCGCAGCTGCTCGCCCGCGGAATCCATGTCCGCGTCATCGACAAGGGCGCAGGGCCCGCCTCGCAGAGCCGGGCACTCAGCATCCAGGCCCGAACGCTCGAGCTTCTCGACACGATGGGGCTCGCGGACGCGTTCGTCGGTCATGGGCACCGTGTACGGCGCCTGCACTGGTACGCCAGCCAGCGAAACCTCTGCGATCTGGACCTGGCACGCAACGGCTCGCGGTACGGCTTTGTGCTGGACCTCCCGCAGAGCCGGACCGAAACCCTGCTGCGCGCCCGCGTGCAGGAACTCGGCGGCACCATCGAGCAGGGCGTCGAGCTGGCGCGCCTGGCCGAGCGCGGCGGCGCCGTCGACGCCACGCTCCGCGACGCCGCCGGACGGGAGAGCGAGGTGAGCGCCGGCTACGTGGTCGGCTGCGACGGCGCGCACAGCCGCGTGCGCCACGAGATCGGGCTTCCGTTCGAGGGGCAGCCGTACCCGCAGGACTGGCTGCTGGCCGACGTCGCGCTGGACGGCGCCGGCAGCGACGGCGCGGTTCACGCCTTCTTCCGCCCGAACGGACTGCCCCTGGTCTGCATACCGATGGGCGGCCAGCGCTGGCGCCTGGTCATGGCCAACGCGGGCGACCGCGGCGGCCAGCCGCCGACGTTCGCGGAGATTCAGGAGCAGGTCGCGGAACGTGCGCCTTGGCCCATCGAGGTCAGCGATCCGCAATGGCTGGCGTCCTTCCGATGTCACCTCAGGTCGACCAGCAGCTACCGGCGCGGGCGCGTACTGCTCGCCGGCGACGCCGCGCACATCCACTCGCCGGCCGGCGGCCAGGGCATGAACACCGGGATGATGGACGCGCACAACCTCGCCTGGAAGCTGGCCCTGGTCGCGGACGGACGCGCCCCGGACGCGCTCCTCGACACCTATGGCCAGGAGCGCATCCCTGTCGCGTCCGGCGTGCTCGAGTTCACCAACAAGCTCGTCGGACTGTTGACCATGCGGAACTGGGCCAAGCGGGTCGTGCGGGACACCGTCGTTCCCGTCGTGAGCCGCACGCCGATGGTCCAGCGCGATGCGGCCCGCCAAGATGTCCCAGCTCTCGGTCGCCTACCCGCGGAGCCCGCTGGTCCAGCCCGACGGCCACCGCCGCGGGCCGAAGCCCGGAGATCGGTTCCCCGACGTCGACGTCCGTGGCGAGCACGGACCGGCGCGGCTGCATCACCTGCTCGGCAACGGACGCCACGTGCTGATCGTGTCCCGTGCCGGCGTCCGCGGCGCGCTCGAGACGGCCGGCATCGGGCACTACGCCGGGCTCGTCGACATCGTCGATGGCGATCCCGGCAGCGGCTTCGCACTCGTCCGGCCCGACGGAATCCTCGCCGCACGCGGATCAGCGGGAGACACTCACCGTGTCGTCGACTACCTGCGCCGACTCTGCGGGCTCGGAGAACCCGGGCCGACGGCGGCCGCGGTCCTTAGCGAGGTGGCCGGGCGGTAGGACTGCCCGCACTCATCAGACATTGTGGGAGTTATCTGGCCGTCGTATGGTCAAGCTGTTATCTGGCGTACGCGCACCGCACGTTCAGCCATGGCATGAGGGCGCAGCCAGGAGAACGCGGTCGCGGCGGAGACCACAGGCTTCCCGGCCCCAGGCCCTGCCACAGCGACTCGCTGCCCGATTCGTCTCCATTGGCCACGGAGCCCGGTTGCCCAGCCGGACCGACTTGCCGCGAACCTAAAGCGCGGGCCGGAGCTGAAGATCGAGGAGGCAGGGGTGGACAGCGCGAAGATCAGGGAACTGGATGCCCGCTACCTGGCGTCGGTGCTAAAGGTGCGGTTCTTCCCGCTTATCATCGAGCGCGCCGAAGGCTGCCGTATCACCGATGCCGACGGCGTCACAAGGCTGGACTTCACGGCCGGCTGGGCAGTGGCGAACTTGGGCTACAACAACGCGCGGGTACGAGAGGCCGTCGCCGGCCAGTTCGCGCGGACATCGTTCGGCACTCTCACGGCGATGATGAGCGAGCAGAGCGTTCAGCTTGCTGAGCGGCTGACCACGCTGTTTCCCGGCGAGTTCGACAAGAAGGTCTGGTTCGGCCTGCACGGCTCAGACGCTAATGACTGCCTGGCCAAACTGGTCCCGCTCGCTACCGGCCGCAGGCGAATGATCTCCTTCATCGGCGGGTACCACGGGCAGACCGCGGGGGCGGCCGCTCTCAGCGGGCACACCGCCCAGGCGAAGGCCGGCACCGGCGGTAATGTGATCAAGATCCCGTACCCGGACCCCTACCGGCCAGTGCTCGGTTACGACCGCGATCCCGGCGATGCGGTGCTCGACTACCTCGAGAACTACATCCTGCGAACCATCTGCCCGCCCGAGGACACGGCCGGCATCATCGTCGAACCAGTGCAGAGCGACGGAGGCGACATCGTGCCTCCGCCACGCTTCCTCAAGGGAATTGAAACGATCTGCCGCAAGCACGGCATCATGCTGCTGATTGACGAGGTCAAAATCGGGTTCGGCCGTTCCGGGCACATGTTTGCCTTCGAGCACTTCGGCGTGGTGCCCGACGCGGTGTCGCTCGGCAAATCGATGGGCGGTGGCATGCCGATCAGCGCGGTCGTCGGGCGGCGCGAGCTGCTCGACGTCGCCCCCGCCATCAACATGTACACGATGGCCGGGAACCCCGTGGTGTGCGCGGCAGCGCTGGCGAACCTGGATGAGATCGACCGGCTGGGACTGGTCGCTCAGGCCGGCCGCACCGGCGGTTATCTGCTCGATCGGCTCCGCGGCCTGCAGCAGCGCCACACCCTCATCGGCGACGTGCGCGGTCTCGGGATGATGCTGGGCCTGGAAACCGTCCGTGACCGCGAGACCAAGGAGCCTGCCGATCGCGAGATGGCGAAGATTGTCATGCGGGCCTTCGAACTGGGGCTGGTAGTTTTCTACGGCGGTATCTATTCCAATGTCATGGAGATCACTCCGCCGCTGATCATTACCCCTGCCGAGGTTGACGAGGGAGTGGCTATCCTCGACCAGGCGATCGGCGAGGTCGAGGCCGGCGAAGTCAGCGATGAGGCGCTCGGCGAATACGCCGGCTGGTGACACCACAGCCTTCTGCCCCAGGCCGCCCAGGCCCAGGCATGCTCGCTCCAGCGGGAGCGCCATCGGCAACGATCTCAACAAGCTGGCGGCTGCCCGGGTGGCAAGCTAGGGTCCAGATCTGCTAGTTCGGTGTGGTAGCGGTGGTCGCCGGGCCAGGTGTCCGGGCGGTGACGCCGTTGACGCGAATGTCTGGGCGGGTACCACCCAGCGGCCGCACTGCAACCGTGGACAGTACGCCGAAGTACTGTGGATCTTCGTATTCCCGCTTACCCGGATCGCGTACGTCTGGTTCTCGGCCGAACAACACGAACAGCCTCGTTAAAACTGCAAGCTGCGAGGATTTGTGTCCCAGGCGGGGGGAAAGCAGCAGGCGTCCGAAACCCCGACCTTGCGCCCTCCGCTACATCCCGGCGGGCTCGGCGCGCGGATGCGCTGAGTTCTGGCGCATCAGGCGGGCCGCTGGCGGAGACTCTCGACGAAGGCTGTCAGGTCCGAAGCCACCCGCTCGGGCTGCTCCCACAGCACCAGGTGCCCGGTGTCCTCGTAGACCACCAGCCGTGAGGCCGGGATGGCGGCGGTGAGGGCCTGCTGCTGCTCACGGGTCAGCAACTCGTCGCAGGCGCCCCACACGAGGAGGGTGGGTGCGGTGATCGTTGCCGCCTCAGTCGGCGGGCGCGCAGTGATCAATCCGCTCAGCGTTTCCCGCCATACGTAAGCCGGCATACGGGCACCGTCGCGGACCCGGCCGTCGAGGTACCACGGGGGCACCGGGTGGAATACAGGAAACCAGGCCAGGAACTTCCTTACCCAGGCCGCATCCACCGGATCGGTCAGCCGATCGACCTCATCGGCGAACGAGGGCCGCCCCTGCAGGCTGGCCGGCGACCCGACCAGGACCAGGCCGGCCACGCGGTGTGGGCTGGTGATCGCCACCTGCTGGGCAACGTATCCGCCGCTGGAAGATCCGACCAGCACGGCGGAGGAGACGCCAACCGCATCCATGAACGCCGCGACGTCGGCGGCGACGTCCACGAGCGAATATCCCGCCGCGGGCTTGTCAGCGTCGCCATGCCCGCGCAGGTCCATCGCCACGGCATGGATCGCGCGCGGCAACAGCGGCAGCAGCCGATCGAAGGAATGCCACGACTCACCCCACGCGTGCAGCAACACAACCGGCGCCGCGGAGGGAGGGCCGACCGAGACATAAGGAACGCTCACCCCGGTTGCCAGGCCCACCCGCCGGACGCCTTGCTGCTGGTCCACCCTGTCCACGCTAGCCAGCCCGGACCGCAGACCTGACCCCTGGTGGCCGGTTGCGGGCCTTGGCTGGCTCCCTAGGCTTTGCCTGTGGAGACTTTCACGTTCCTGTTTACCGATATTGAGGGCTCGACGGCCCTGCTCCGGCGGTTGGGGGAAGGTCTCTACGCGCAGCTGCTTACCGACCACCACGCGCTGATCCGGTCGGGACTGGCCGCTCACGACGGCAAGGAAGTCGATACCCAGGGGGATGCGTTCTTCGCGGTGTTCTCCTCATCCCGGGCGTGCATGGCGGCGGTGACGCAGATGCAGCGGGCTCTGGCGGCGCATGCCTGGCCTGCCGGGGAGCACGTGCGGGTGCGGATGGGTGTGCACACCGGTGAGGCGGAGAAGACGGTTGCCGGCCTGGTAGGCCTGGATGTGCATCGCGCCGCCCGGGTGGCGGCAGTCGGGTACGGGGGCCAGGTCTTGGTGTCGGAGGCAGCGGCCGCTGTAGTGGGCGATGCGCTGCCGCCAGGCGCGTCGCTGCGGGATCTGGGGGTGCACAGGCTGAAGGACCTGGGACGCCCAGAGCGGGTCTTCCAGCTCCAGGCGGCGGGCCTGCAAGCGGAATTCCCGCCGTTGCGCTCGCTGGGCAACCCGGCGCTGGCGAACAATCTCCCGGCCCAGCTGGCGACGTTCATCGGCCGCGAGAAGGAGCTATCCGAGGTCCGGGCACTGGTGGCATCTTGCCGCCTGGTCACGCTGACCGGGGCCGGGGGGTGCGGCAAAACCAGATTGGGCCTGCAGCTGGCTGCCGGGCTGCTGGATGGGTCCGGCGACGGGGTCTGGCTGGTGGAGCTGGCCGCGGTCACCGACGAGGACGGCGTGGCCCTGGCCATCTGTCAGGCGCTGGGGATCGCCTCCCAGCCGGGCCGGGCGGCCCTGGAAGCCCTGCTCGATGCCCTCGCCCTCCAAGACGTGGTGATCATGCTGGACAACTGCGAGCACCTGATCGGCGGCTGCGCCAAGACCGCCGACGCTATCTTGCGGCGTTGCCCACGAGTGCACTTGGTGGTCACCAGCCGAGAGCCACTGGGCATCGGCGGAGAGACTATCCACCGGGTGCCGCCGCTGTCGCTGCCCGGGCCGGGCGACACCGGCCCGGCGGCGGCCGGGTCCTCAGATGCGGTCGCCCTGTTCATCGACCGGGCCAGGGGCCAGGGCACAAGCTTCTCCGTTGACGAGGCAACCGCCCCGCTGGTGGTGTCGATCTGCCAGCGGCTGGACGGGCTGCCGCTGGCCATCGAGCTGGCCGCTGCCCGGCTGCGCTCGCTGTCGCTGCGTGGCCTTGCCGACCGTCTCGACCAGCGTTTCCGTCTGCTGACCGGGGGAAGCTGCGCCGCCCCGGAGCGGCAGCAGACCCTGGAGGCGACGGTTGGCTGGTCCTATTCGCTGCTGCACGGGGCCGAGCAGCTGCTGCTGGGGCGCCTGTCGGTGTTCGCCGAGGGTTTCGACCTGGACGCCGCCGAAGCGGTCTGCGGCTTCGGGGACATCGAGGCGTTCGACGTCACTGGCCTGCTCGGATCGCTGGTGGACAAGAGCCTGGTGGTGGCCGAGCCGGTCGGAGAGGCGCTGCGCTACCGGCTGCTGGAGACCATCCGCCAGTTCGCCGCCGGGCGGCTCGCCGAGTCTGGCGGCGACCAGGCCGCCGCAGTAGCGGCGGCGCACGGTGCGCACTATCTGTCGGTCGCCGAGACGGCGGCCCCATATCTGACCGGGCCCGGCCAGGGCAGCTGGCTCGCCCGGCTGGACACCGACCAGGCGAACCTGCGGCGCGCCGCCGAGCGCGCGGCCAGCCGTCGGGATGGGACCGAACAGGTGCTGCACTTCGGCGTCGCCCTGCGCCGTTACTGGATGGCGCGTAACCGGGACGAGGAAGCCGCCTCCCTGCTCCTGCCGGTGCTGGACCGGCCCGAAGCCCGGACAGACTCAGCGCTGTTCGCGGCAGCGCTGGTCACCGCGGCCACCGTCGGTTGCCGCGTTGGCATAGCGAGAGCACGGCAGCTTGCGGAACAGGCAGTCACGCTTGCCCGGCGCCTCAACAACGACCGGCCGCTCATCGACGCACTCGCAACCCTCGCCTTCGTTTGCCACCTGGCCGGCGACCCA
>DAITAE010000749.1:0-2047 GCA_036824445.1 Streptosporangiaceae bacterium
CGCGCGGTGCCCCGCAGCGGCATGGGTGCCCGCGGTTGCGGCTCAGCCCTTCCGGACCGTCCAGCCGTCCATGCCCATCCATGCTCCGGAGAAGTCGAGCCTGCCGCCGAGCTGATCGTGAGGAGTGCTCGTCAGCCGCGGGCCGTTGAGCTCCATCCAGTCGCCGCAGGCCCGCATGCGGGCCACGCCTGGACCCATGTTCTCCAGCGTGATGCCGCCGAGGGCGGTGATCTCGGTCGTCGAGCCGAAACCCTGATCCATCGTGGCGTCCGGGCCGAAGGTGTCCGCGCCGACTCCGATGGCGCCGTGCTGCCACAGCCACTTGGTGGACGCGGCGCTGAAGCCGGGGACGGCATCGTAGTAGTCGTTGTAACGGCCCGGCACCCGGTGGTTACCCAGGTGGTAGAAGCTGGACAGCCCGGTGTAGAGCACGACGTACGAGTTTTGCGGGATCGCCCTGCACCCGGTGCGCCGCAGCCAGTTCTGGATGTAGTTGACGGTGATGAAGAAGTCACCGTTGCCGTGGCGGGCCAGGATCCGCGGTTTGACATTGATCACTATCAGTGGGCGCAGGCCGAAGAATTTCTCGGCCAGCCGGTTGAGGCACGGCTTGTTCTCGTGGAAGTGGCAGGGGGCAGAGATGTGCGTGCCGGTGTGGGTGCCGAGCGACTGGATCTGCTCCAGCGTGTAGCCCGATCCCTGGTGGCAGCGGGGCACGCTGGGGTGGGCGTTGACGCAGTTCCAGAGCTGCCACCTGAACTTGGGGTCACCTGGGAAGATGGGGGCGTTGTCGCTCAGCGGCTGTCCCAGGAAAACCTGCTGCGAACGGGCCGGGTCCCGCGGATCGACCCGGGCGTAGCCATGTGGGATGCCGCCCGCCGCGCGCGCCTGGTCTCCCGCGCTCGCGCCCCCGGCCGAGTTCATGCCGAAGACGAAGCCTGCTATCAACGCGAGAGCAACGGCGATAAGGGCCGGTGCACCCATCTTCCCGCGGAGCCGTGTCTGCATGGCGGCTTCCTTTCCGGACGTTGCGGGTGAAAGCAGTTTGAATTTAGATGTGCGGCACATTTCGCTCAACCCTCTGCCGACGGCAGCGGCGACTCGCCCCCGTCCCGCACTGGACCTGTGCACCGGGAAGATAGGACGGTGCGGCGGGTGGGGGACGTGGTGACGCGACGCGATGGTGGGGATCGGCTGAGGGCGGCGATGAGCGGGAGATGACAGCAACGGCCGGGAGTCTGGAGCGCTTCGAGGCGCTGCTGAGCCCTCAGGGACGTGACCTGCTGGAGCGTCTGGATGCCGACGCGGTGACACCCGCCACCGCGCTGCGGGCCAGCAGCGCCCTGCGCGCCGAGTATCCGGCTGATCTGGTGGCCGATGCACTGGCCCAGCACGAGCTGCGGGCCCAGGCGCACGCGAAGTTCGGCCGGGCGGGGCAGATGTTCTTCGCGCGCTCCGGCCTGGAGCAGGCGAGCTCGGAGGCCACGGCCCGGTACCGGGCCCGCCGCTACGCCGGTGCCGGGCAGCTGGCGGACCTGTGCTGCGGGATCGGCGGCGACCTGATCGCCCTGGCCGAGCATCGCCCGGTGCTCGCCGTTGATATCGACCCACTCCACCTGCGCATGGCGCAGGCCAACGCCGAGGTATACGGCGTCGCGGGCAACGTGCGGGCCGTCCGGGCAGATGTCCGCGACGTCGGCCTTTCCGGCGTGGATGCGGTGTTCATCGACCCGGCGCGGCGCAGCGGCGAGCGCCGGATGCGGGCCGGGGAAAGTGAGCCGCCGCTGCGATGGTGTGTGGCCCTGGCCGGCCAGGGCGGCGCTGTCGGCATCAAGGCCGCGCCCGGGCTGCCGCATGATGAGGTGCCCGCCGGCTGGGAACTGGAGTTCATCGCCATCCGCCGGGAGCTGAAGGAAGCGGTGGCCTGGTCGCCTGCCATGGCCACCGCCGCCCGGCGGGCGACGGTCCTCCCCGGAGAACACGCGCTCGTCCCCGCGCCCGGCCCCCGGGTGCCGGTGCGGGCACCCGGGGAGTTCCTCTGCGATCC
>DAITAE010000239.1:0-7139 GCA_036824445.1 Streptosporangiaceae bacterium
CTAGAGCGTCGGTATTCCCGGGGAAAAGGAAACGGCAGGCGGGTCGAATGTGTGTGACGATCAGCAATCGCGTGGCGCGGGGCGGCATTGGCATGGCCCTGCTCATGGCGGTGAGCGTGCTGGCCGCGGCGTGCAGCGGCACCACCACGCAGCCGGCCACTACCGTCTTCAAGGGCGCGTCCACGGCGTCCGGGTCATGGCCGTATCCGAATGGCGACCTCGCCAACACCCGTGACGCGGCCGGCTCGACGATCTCTTCGGCGAACGTGTCGCAGTTGCGGGAAGCGTGGAGCTTCAAGCTGGCCGGCAAGGCGGCGGCCGGGGTGGGCGTGACGGGCTCGTTCGCCGCGGCGCCGGTCGTGGTGGACGGCGTCGTGTACATCCAGGATCTGGACTGCAATGTCTACGCGCTGTCGCTTGCCACGGGCAAGCTGCTGTGGGAGCACCAGGTGAACACACCGGAGGTGAGTGGGCCAGGACCGAACGGGGTCGCGCTCGGCGGGGGCCGGCTGTACGGGACCACGCCGCACACGGTCTTCGCGCTCAGTGCCGCGACCGGCAAGGTGATCTGGTCCGACGGCAGCCTACTCAACAAGGGCCAGGGGTCGTTCGAAATCCAGCCGCAGGTGGCGGGTGGGCGGGTCTACCTGGCCAGCGCCTACGGATCGTTGCCGGGCGGTGGCGTGCTCTTCGCGCTTGACGCTTCCACCGGCAAGGTGATCTGGCGGTTCAACACCCTGCTGGGCACGGACACAGGCGTGCGGTCGGTCGGCCTGGGTTCGGGCGGCGCGTGGGAGACGCCGCTGGTCGGCAGCGACGGATCGGTCACGTTCGGCACCGGAAACCCGTATCAGAACGCCGCGTCTGCCATGGCGCATCCTTCGGCACAGCTCTACACCGACAGCGACGTGAACCTGGCCGCGGCGACAGGCAAGCTGCGCTGGTACTACCAGGGCGTGCCAAACGACTACATGGATCACGACATGCAGGCCTCGCCGATTTCGGTGATGGTCGGCGGCGTTCCGGTGGTCATCGGAAGCGGCAAGATGGGCATCGTCTACGCGATGAACGCGTCGACCGGCGCGCTGCTGTGGAAGACGCCGGTCGGGGAGCACAACGGGACTGACAACGACGGGCTGCTGCTGCTGGAGCACAAGATCAAGCTGACGGCGCCCTACACGATCCTCCCGGGACCGCTGGGCGGCGTGCTGTCCAACATGGCCGTCGCTGGCAACAGCGTGTACGTGGCCACCATCGACCTGGCGTTCAAGGCCACCAGCCTGAGCGAGGTCGTGCCGGTCACGGCGGCGGGCAAGCTGGCTGGGGAGGTGGAAGCGCTCAGCCTGGCGACCGGGAAGGTCGAGTGGCACACGAAGGTGCCGTGGCTGCCGTTGGGTGCCGTCACGGTGTCCAACGACCTGGTCTTCACGACTCTGTATAACGGTGTCCTGCTCGCTTTCAACCGCGACACCGGCGCGATCGTCTACAGGCACCAGCTGCCCACGTCGACCAACGCGCCGATCGCCATCGCCGGCAACTCGGTGATCGTCCCGGCGGGCGCTCCCCGGACGTCTGCGTCAGCGCCAACCGTAACGGGGCAGCTCGTGGTCTATACCGTGCCTTAGACGTCGCGTTTCTGCCTGGGGTACCAGTCTGGCCGGTGCCTGACCCAGACGTCGCGGGGTGACGCGAGGACACGGGGATACCGCGATCTTGCTGGCCGCGCGGGTGCTGTGGTCGCCGGACCGCAGGCGCGGGCACTGCTGGGGTTTAGGCACGCGCTGCGCGCCGATGCCGGACTGCGACGCGACTACGCCTTTTTGAAGGACCCCCATCACCAGCGTTAATTACACGCAGAATGGGACGATCTGTGTGCGGCCCTGCGATAGAGCAGAGCGCTCGTCTCGACCCCAGAGGCCGTAGTCGATCACGACGTTGTTGCCGAATTCGAGGGCGCGCAGCCCGATCCGGACGAGCCGTCCTTCGATCACGTCCTGAGCCGATGGCGGATTCTCGTGCCCGTAGAGAGCCTTCACCCATTCGTCCTTCGTGAGACGAAGTGCCTTCTGCTCGATCTCGATGCGCCGAGCAGCAGTGGTCTTCCCGGTGCATGGGAGTCCCACAGTCAGGAACAGTGTCGGTTGCCTCATCATCACCCGATTCCGACCGAACGCCTCATCATTGCTGACATCCGCTCATGCAGCGGAGGGGCGATGGCGAGCGAAGTTCTTCTGTGGCTGTTAGTTCTCGGCGGTGCGGCCGGGGCTGGGTCAGTCGATGTGCAGCACGGCTTTGCCGCCGATGCGGCGGCCGAGCAGGGCGTCGATCGCCTCGGCGGGCTGGCGCCAGGAGCATTCCAGCTCGACCTGGGCGTCGAGGCGGCCGTCTGCGGCCAGGGCGCACAGGCGCGCCAGGTCGCTGGACCCGCTGGCGTGCGCGGTGAGCTCACTGGGCAGGTCCAGCGTGTAGATCCGCGCCCCGAAAGCACGGTCGAAGCCCTTGGCCCGGAAGGTGACAGTCTCGGCATTGTCTTGGGTGGCGATGTTCACCAGCACCCCACGCGGGGCCAGGTGCTCGATCGCCCGCCCGAACGTCGCCCCGCCGACGCCTTCCATGATGACCTCGAAGTCACCGCCGAGTTGGGCGGTGACGACCGTGGCGCCCAGACGGCGCAGCAAGTCAGCCGAGGCGGCCGGGTCGCGCACCAGCGCGGTCACCTGGGCGCCTGCCAGATGCGCGAGCTGGACCGCCATCCGGCCGACCCCGCCAGTCGCGCCGGTGACCAGCACCCGCTTGCCCAAGACCAGGCCGCCGACCTCCAGCATGCGCAGCGCCGTCAGCCCGGCGGTGGGCAGTGCGGCGGCCTGGGCGTCGGACACCTGCGGCGGGATGGGTGCCATCCGGTCGGCCGGCACCG
Source organism: Streptosporangiaceae bacterium (assembly GCA_036824445.1). Taxonomy (GTDB): domain Bacteria; phylum Actinomycetota; class Actinomycetes; order Streptosporangiales; family Streptosporangiaceae; genus UBA9676. The sequence continues at coordinate 2,918 of DAITAE010000239.1, forward strand.
CAGCCAGCTGCGCCCACGCCCCGCTGCGCACCAGCCCGGCCACCCTGGTCCCCGGCGGCGGCCCGCTGCCATCGGCGGCAGGCTGTTCGACGACACCCGCCACGTCCCACCCAGCCGCCGACCCCGGCGGCTTCCCCGGCAGGTCCAAGACCTCGCCCCGGTTCAGTGACGAGGCCACCACCCGGACCAGGACCTGACCAGGCAGGGGCACCGGATCAGCTACCCCGGCCAGCGCCACATGCGGCGCAACCCCCATCGTCCTCAGCGCAAGCACCACCCGACCCTAATACCGCCTCCGCCACTCGCCAGAACCTTTTCCGCGGCGGCGGATTCTCCAGCACCCGCTGATCTGCGCCGCCGGGCTGTGAGGCGGGTCGGCGAGCCCGTCTAATGTCCTCAGGTTTGGTTAGTCCACGGCGTCGGCGATGGCCGGTTCGGGCCGGGCGGTTGACCCGTCCTCGGCATGGGCGGGGGCGTGGTGTGTCTTGGGCGGTGTGATAGCGAGCGCGCTGAGCGCGGCCAGTAGTGCGAAGCCGGCGCAGGCGGCGAGCGCGGGCTTGAAGCCGTCGGTGACGCTTACGGGGGTGGCGAGGTGTCCGTAGGCGGCGAACACGGCGCTGGCGACGGCGATCGCGACGGCGGGGCCGAGGCGCTGCATCATGTAGTTGATTCCTGATGCTTTGCCTAGCTCGCTCGGAGCGACGGCGTTCAGCACGGCGGTGGGCACGGTCGGCAGCGCCATGGAGACGCCGACGCCTGCTATCAGCAGGGCGATGTCCAGCTCGACCCAGTTCATCGAGAGCGATCCTCGGATGGCGGCCCAGGCAAGCCCGGCGGTCAGCAAGAAGAGCCCGGTAGCCATGACCGGCCGGCGTCCGATGCGGTCGGAGACGGCGCCGGCGATTGGTGAGATGACCATTGGCGTGGCGAAGAAGGGGAGCAGGCGCACGCCGGCCGAGACTGGTGAGTAGCCGCGGGCGAGCTGGAACTCCTGGGTGACCAGGAAGCCGGCGGCGAAGATCGCGCCCGTCATGAGGAAGGTCGTGGCGTTGCCGACCGCGAACGCGCGGCTGCGGAACAGGCGCAGTGGCACCATCGGTTCGCTGACGCGCTGTTCCCAGGCGGCGAAGGCGAGCAGCAGGACAGCGCCGCAAACCAGGCAGCTGACGATCTCGGCGCTCGCCCAGCCCGCCTGGTCCGCGCGGACCAAGGCCCAGACAATGGCAACGATGCCGCTGGTCACGAGCGTAACGCCGAGCGGGTCCAGCCGCTCCTGGGCGCCGTAGCTGTCGGGCAGCAGCCGCATCGCGAGTGGCAGGGCGGCGGCCCCGATCGGCACGTTAATCCAGAAGATCCAGTGCCAGTCGATTCCCTGGGTGACCGCGCCGCCGATGATCGGCCCCAGCGCGACCGCCAGCCCGGCGAGTCCGCCGTAGATGCCGACGATCATCCCTCGTCGCTGCACAGGGAAAGCCGTCGTCAGGATCGTGAGGCTGAGCGGGAGGACGATCGCGGCGCCCAGGCCCTGCACGATGCGGGCGGCGATCAGCTCGGGGGCGTCCGGGCTCAGCGCGCACGCCGCCGAGGTGACGGTGAACAGGGCGAGGCCGATACTGAAGATGGGGCGGCGGCCGAAGCGGTCGCCGACAGCGGCCGCGGTGATGATGCCGGCGGCGAAAGCGATGTTGTACGCGGTCAGCGTCCACTGGAGCGACGCGAGGCCGACGTGAAGGTCGCGCTGCATGCGGGGCAGCGCCGTTATGACGACGACCGAGTCGAGAACGACCATGAAGAAGGCGGTCGAGGTAAGACCGAGCACCCAGCCAAGATGCGGCCTGGCGGCATGCGTGGTCTCCGGATTGTTGACAGCCATTCGCGTGCCTCCTCAATGGGTTCAGGCAGACATCCGCCGGCGTCGCCGGTGCTCGGCCCCGGTCGCAGACAACCCGACCAGCGCTGGCCCGGCTCAGCCGGTCCGTGCCGTTGGTGATGTAGACACCGGCGGGCCGGCAGAGTTGGCGGCTGCTGGTGCCGCCCAGTTCTTGCGGTGGGCGGTGTCTGTATTGGCAAGAGACTGCGCAAGAAGCAGAGGGCGAGGTCATGGGAGGGTGGTTCGGTGAGCACGGACCTGATAGACCAGGCCCGGGCCGGCGACGCGCAAGCGTTCGGCGACCTCGTGGCTCCCTACCGGCGCGAGCTGCAGGTGCACTGCTACCGGATCCTCGGCTCGGCCCTGGACGCGGAGGACGCGCTGCAGGAGACCTTGCTGGCGGCCTGGCAGGGCCTGCCCGGGTTCGAGGGCCGCGCCTCGGTACGTGTCTGGTTGTACCAAATCGCCACCCGGCGCTGCCTGAACGCGCTGCGCGCGGCTAGTAGGCGACCGCCGGTGGACTGGCCGCCACCCGGGGTGGAGCTCCCCGAGCCCACCCGACTCGGCGAGGTGATGTGGCTGGAGCCCTACCCGGACGTCCTGCTCGAGGGACTCGCCGACGCCGCGCCCGGCCCCGAAGCCCGGTACGAGACCACCGAAGCGATCTCGGTGGCCTTCATCACGGCGCTGCAGCTGCTGCCGCCACGGCAGCGCGCCGCGCTGATCTTGCGCGACGTCCTCGGATTCCGCGCGAGCGAGGCCGCCAACATCCTGGACTGCACCGAGGAATCAGTGACCAGCGCCCTTAAGCGCGCCCGCGCCGCACTGCAGTACCGGCGCACACGGGCTACCGATCTCAAACCGCCTCAACCGGGTTCCGCCCAGGAACGGGAGATGGTGCGACGGTTCACCCAGGCCTACGAAGCGCGGGACGTGCAGGAGCTCGTCGCCTTGCTCACCGAGGACGCCTGGCTGATCATGCCGCCTGTCCCGCTGCGGTACCAGGGCCGCGAGCCGGCCGCCCGGTTCTGGGCCGCGACCGCGTTCCGGCCCGGGCGCTCCGCCCGCCTGGTGCCCACCCGGGCCAACGGCCAGCCCGCGTTCGGCCTCTACGTCCGCGACCCGCAGACCCCGATCGCGCACGCCATCGGGATACTCGTGCTCACCCTCGCCGGAAGCCAGATCAGCGCCGTGACCGGCTTCCTCGACAACAGCGCGCTGCCAATGTTCGGGCTCCCCCGCACACTGCCCGACTGAACCCACCACAGCCCGGCACGCGCCGACCCGCATCCGCCGCGGGCAGCCGGTCAAACGGGGCGCGTTCACGTAACCGACGGCGGCTTGCGCACGGCCAGGATCGCGGCGAGGGCAGCCAGCAGACTGCATATCCGGCGGATGCTCTGACCGGGGTCACGAGACCACTGAGCATGCCAACACCAGCGGAAAGAGAGGGGCTGGCCTTGTCCGGCAACATCGAGATCATCACGCGCTTCGAGCACGCGTTTCGCGCGGCCGACCAGGCGACGATCGACGAACTCTGCGACCCGGGCTTGGTCGACCACAATTCGGCGCCCGACCATGAGCCGACGCTGGCCGGTTTCAAGCAGAAGGTCGCGGGCTTCAAGGCGATCTTCCCCGACCTGGAGGAGGACCTGCAGGACATCATCGCCAGCAGCGACACCGTCGCCACCCGGTGGGTCGTGACCGGTTCCCTGCAGCAGGAGTTCATGGGGATCCCCGCCTCCGGCCAGACGATCAGGGTCGAGGGCATGAACTTCTACCGCCTCAAGGACGGTCGCGTGACCGACATCTGGACGCAGTTCGACGGCATCGCCATGATGCAGCAACTCGGCGCCATTCCTGCCTGACGCTCGGGCCAGCGCCCAGGCGTGCGGGCGTGGACGGCGGTGAATGCGATCGTCTGCGGCCCACCATGCGCGATCCGCGTAACGCGCCAGGAAGGCGTCGACTACTGGTCGCCGAGCTTGCCCTTGCCGACGAGGCGGCCGCGCAACTCGATGATCGTGAGCTGTCAGTACCGCGCCCACTCAGAGCCGCCTAGGTGAACTCGCGGAGCTGCCAGAAGGCGACTTTGATCAGAATCCGCCTCACCTACGCGAAGCCGGTCTGGATGTTGGACGGCAACATTCGCGAGAGCGCAGAACCGGCAATTCCATGCGGCTCGCCGCCGCAATCTCGCCCTCGTGAAGGAAGCGTCGATTCGGCAGGGATGCACAGGCCTGTCAGTTGGATCACGTTATGTAATCAACTCTCTCCCACGGCCAGCGCGCGTAGAACCGCCTTATAGGGACCGTCCGACTGGGCGCTGCGGTTTGCCGTAGCGTCCGGAGA
>DAITAE010000750.1:0-2037 GCA_036824445.1 Streptosporangiaceae bacterium
TGGTGTCCCGGATGCTGCCGGGCTCGGTGCTGGTGGACATCTCCATCGACCAGGGTGGCTGCTTCGAGGACTCGCGGCCGACCACCCACGCCGACCCCACCTATCGGGTCCACAACTCGGTGTTCTATTGCGTGGCGAACATGCCCGGCGCCGTGCCGCACACCTCCACCTACGCCCTGACCAACGTCACCCTGCCTTACGCGCTGGAGATCGCGAACCAGGGCTGGCGGGAGGCGCTGAGGACGGACCCCGCGCTCGCGGGCGGCCTGCACACGCACGAGGGTGCGCTGACGTGCGAGCCGGTCGCCGACGCACACGGGCTGCCGTGGACCGAAACCGGGCAGATCATCCGCTGACCGGCCCGGGCCTGGCCGCTGCGGTCAGCCGCTATCTCGACCACCTGTCGGTCGAGAGGGGCCTTTCCGAACACACTCTCCAGGCGTACCGCCGGGATCTGGCCCGGTACCAGACGGCGATGACGGCGCGGGGACGGGCCACCATCGCCGAGGTCACCGCCGATGATGTCGCGAGCTTCCTCGCCGGGCTGCGGGAGGGCGGCCAGGGGCACGCACCGCTGGCCGCCAGTTCCGCGGCGCGGGCCGTCGCCGCGGTGCGCGGGCTGCATGCCTTCGCGGTCGCCGAAGGGATGGCCGCGGCCGATGCGGCCGGTCGGCTGCGCCCGCCCGCCCCGCCGCGGCGGCTGCCGAGGGCGATCGGCCTGGCCGAGGTGGAACGGCTGCTCGCAGCCGCTGGCGCAGGCGAGGAACCGGGCAGCCCACGGCCGCTGCGCGACCGGGCCCTGCTCGAACTGCTCTACGGCACGGGCGCGAGGATCTCCGAGGCGGTCGGCCTGGACGTGGACGACCTCGGCATCGCTGGCCGGGCGGGTGGGCCGCCGGCGACGCTCCGGCTGTCGGGCAAGGGGGGCAAGCAGCGGATCGTGCCGGTGGGCAGGTACGCACGCGAGGCGCTCGACGCCTACCTGGTCCGCGCCCGGCCCGCGCTCGCTGCCGGGTCACGGCGTGCCCGCCCCAGCCCTGCCGTGTTCCTGAACGCCCGTGGCGGGCGGCTCACCCGGCAGGGCGCATGGGGCGTACTCAAGATTGCCGCGGACCGGGCGGACCTGACCGGGATCTCCCCGCACACGCTACGGCACTCCTTCGCCACCCACCTGCTCGACGGCGGCGCGGACGTCCGGGTGGTGCAGGAATTGCTGGGCCACGCGTCGGTGACCACCACCCAGGTGTACACGCTCGTGACGGTGGACAAGCTGCGCGAGGTGTACGCTTCCGCGCACCCGCGGGCGCGCGGCTGAGCCGGTAGCTGGTCTTGCCGGCGCCCGCACGGTGAGTCGGCTTGATACCGGCCAGGGCACGCCCTAAAGTCCGGGTTTCAGCGGAGGCATTTCTGCGACATCCGCCGGGAGGTGCAGCACATGGTGGCAGCGTCCCAGGCAGTCCGTCCCAAGATCGGGCCTACCGGGCGACCTCTGCCGGTTTTCCCAGAACCTGAGCCGTTGACGGCACACGGGCCTGCGCGCATCGCGGCGGTGTGCAACCAGAAGGGCGGGGTGGGAAAGACCACCACGACGATCAACCTCGGCGCGACTCTGGCCGAGATGGGACGCCGCGTTCTGCTGGTGGATTTCGACCCGCAGGGGGCGCTTTCGGTCGGCCTCGGTATCCAGCCGCACGAGCTGGATGTCACCGTCTACAACCTGCTGATGGAGCGGGGTGTGACGGCTCCGGACGTTGTGATCAAGACCAATGTGGCTGGCATGCACCTGATGCCCAGCAACATCGACCTTTCCGGGGCCGAGGTCCAGCTTGTCCACGAGGTGGGCAGGGAGTTCATCCTGGGCGGGGCGCTCGAGCCGGTGCTGCCGGAGTACGACGTCATCCTGATCGACTGCCAGCCGTCGCTGGGGCTGCTGACCGTCAACGCGCTGGCGTGCGCGCACGGCGTGATCGTGCCGCTGGAATGCGAGTACTTCGCGATGCGCGGCGTGGCGCTGCTCATGGAGACCATCGACAAGGT
>DAITAE010000751.1:0-2037 GCA_036824445.1 Streptosporangiaceae bacterium
GTGAGAGACCCGGCTGCGCTCCCAGCCGATCTGGGCGGCCAGCATCGTGATCGGCATCCGCCCCCCCTCAGCAACGCTCAGCCCCGTCAGCACGTCATAATCGGGCAGCGACATGCCGCTGTCGGCGAGGAGCTGGCGGTTCATCTCGTACGCCAGCCGCAGCTGCACCCGGATATAGGCCAGCCACGCCCGCTGCTGCTCCCCGTCGAGCCACCCGCCAGCAGGCACCGGGTCCGTCTTGCCGTTACGTGACATATCACCTGAGCTTACTGCTCGCGGCGGCCGCGCGCATGATTGCGACGCAGACCACCTTCGGGGCTCCTCCGGCATGGTGCGGGCCGCCCAGGGGTGAACGGCCCGGGCAGCAGGCTGGTGCAGACCCGACACCGCGCAGCAGCGCCACTAATCTTCTATCCGGGCAGATTCGGCAACGCAGCACTTACGCGACCAAAGACCATCGACAGCGCCGGTACTGCCCACTGCGGCGGTGAACGTCTCGGGCACACGGTCACCCGCGCAGCACCGCATAATCTGCGCACGCTCACAGCAGAGGATAGATCGCCGACCCAGCGCGCCGAGTCGGCGATCCGGGCGCTCCGGACGGTGATGGCAGTTCAGCAGGGCGTCACTCACCGTGTTGGTCGCAGATGGCTGACAAACGCGCACATCACCGCCGTTCGGCGCGCAGAGTCGCATAGCTGGCTCTGCCTGCCGCGCGCACCCGAATGGTTATTCTGCGCATCCAGCGGGCGCGGCTCAGGTTGGCGTGGTTCCGGGACAGCGGCTCGGTGCCGGTCAAGGCGCTGGCCCTCCAGACCTGTGCTGCGCCTGCGGGCTGAGCTGGTCAGGACGCGCGCCGTGGCTGGCCGCACGAGCTGATCAGGGTCCGTGTCCTGGCTGTGTGCACGGCGTCGGAGAGGGTGCTGATGTCGTAGGCGCCGTGGTGGCGTTTGCCGTTGATAAAGAAGGTGGGCGTGCCGGAGACGCCGCTCAGGTCGGCCGAGTCCACGTCCGCGGCGATCTTGGCCTGCCCGGCGTGATTGCGCAGGTCGTCGGTGAACCGGTCAGTGTCCAGGCCGAGCTCGGCGGCGTAGCGGATCAGGTCCTTGGCCGTGAGTGCATCCTGCTGGGCGAGCAGCCGGTCGTGCATCGGCCAGAACTTGCCCTGGCTGGCCGCGGCCTCGCCGGCCTCGGCCGCGAATTGCGCGTGCGGGTGCACGTCGGTGAGCGGCCGCGATCGAGGCACTCGGCCTGGACCTGCTCGAGATCCGAAAGCTCGCACCGCAACGCAGATCACCAGGATCAGCAGATCACCAGGATCAGGTGACCGCCGCTCACCTTGATGGCCGCTAACGTCGGGCGCACCCAGTCCTGCTACGAGAAGGTGCCGCTCCCATGACCAGTGCCCCCGCACGCGACCCGCTCGCCGATCATCTGATTACGCCAGAATCTAAGCCGATCATCTGATTACGCCAGAATCTAAGGAGACACCATGACGGCCGAAACTGTCGAGATCCCCGGCTACATCGCGGGCACCTGGGACATCGACCCTGTCCACTCGCACGTCGGGTTCGTGGCCCGCCACCTTATGCTCAGCAAGGTCCGCGGGAACTTCACCAAGGTCGAGGGCCAGATCATCACCGCAGACAACCCGCTGGAGTCTTCTGCTACCGCCACCATCGACATGACCTCGTTCAACACGGGGAACGAGCAGCGGGACGGCGATGTGAAGGGCGAGAACTTCCTCGACGTCGCCAACCACCCCACCATGACCTACCGGACCACCGGGATCCGGCAGGACGGCGAGGTCATCATCGCCGACGGCGAGCTGACCATCAAGGGCATCACCCGCCCGGTGGAGCTGGCCGTCGAGGTGAACGGCTTCGGCCCGGACCCCTACGGCGGCACCCGGGCCGGCCTGTCGGCCATCGGCGAGATCAACCGCACAGACTGGGGAATTACCGCCAACATGGCGCTGCCGACCGGCGGCGTCGTGGTGGGCGAGAGGATCCAGCTCGTCATCGAGGTCGAGGCCTC
>DAITAE010000752.1:0-2037 GCA_036824445.1 Streptosporangiaceae bacterium
CACCCCCATACGCTCCCCAACGGCGACGCCAGCACGCGTTTTGCCAGGTGGCAGCCGCGAACAGGACCGGCCTCCGGAGCCGTGAGCGCAGGTTCGAATCCTGCCGGGGGCACTGGTCAGAGATCCGGCCACCACGCGTCGGTTCATCCCGTCAGCGTCGGCCGCCCCGGCTCGCGTGCCATCGCCGGGCAGGGGCGGCTAGGGTTTCGAGCTATGCCGGACAATGAAGCCGAGCCCAGCTCTGCTGGCGGTTCTGCTTCGCCCGACCGGGGAACGAGCCCCCGGCCTGTGACGGAGGTCTTGGACGAGGCCGCATGCATGGAGCTGCTCGCCACCGGAGGGGTAGGGCGCCTGGTCTACGCCAGCCGGTATGGGCCCGTGGCTGTGCCGGTCCAGTACATCCTTGACGAAGGTTCGGTTGTCGTGCGCGCGTGGGCCACGTCCACTGAAGAGGACCTGCGTACGGGCATCGCGGACGCTGAGTACGTGGTCGCCGTGGAGGCTGACCAGGCCGACCCGGAGGTGCGCGAGGGATGGTTCGTGCTGGTGCGGGGTGCGGCGCATCATCTCGATACCGAGGCTGAGCGCGCGCCGGTCATCGATGCCACGCTGGCGCCGTGGACCGAGGGGGAAGCTGAGAACTTCATCCGGGTGAATCCCACCAGTATCTGGGGCAACCGCGTCCGCCGGGCATGACGCCAATGCGGCGTGACTTGGCTGAACAATGCTGAGTACCTGACTGCAAAATACGAACAGGTCGCGGCATGCCGTGGCTGATCTGCCAGGACCCGGCTTGCGAGGTAGGGCCGAGTAGGGCACGTCCCGACACTGAGGGGGCCATCCCAGACCCTGGACGCCCAGCCGCCCGGTTGCCGCACCGTGCGGGGCACTCAGTGGGCTCTCGCATGCGGGAATTACGGGCCTACGCCAGCTGAGCCATTACGCGACGACAAGCACGGGGTAGTGAGCGTGCCGCTCCAGGGCCTGCGGCACCGAGCCGAGGACGTGGTGGTATCCGTGCTCGGATCGCCCGACGACGATGACCATGGAGGCGCCGGGCCCGTGCCGGCGGCGCAGGTCGTCCGCGGCCGCGATCAGCTGATCGGCGATCGCACCATCGCGGCGCTGGAAATGCCAGTGCTGCGCGGCGCCCCTCAGGTGGGCGGCCTGCAGGTGGGCGCGGACCTCGTCGGACAGCTCGCGGGTCGCGTCGTCGAAGCCCTGCAGCACCTCGGCCGAGGCACGGCCGCCCACGTCGCCAGCGGTGATGAGGGCCGAGAGGTGCGCGACGTAGACGATCTCCATGCCGCCGGGACGGCCATTCAGCAGCCGGCCGGCCGCGTCGAGGGCGCGCAGCGCCGAGGCCGACCCGTCGAAGCCGACGACCGCGTACACCCGGGATTCCGGTGGCCCGGTCAGGGTGCCCGCGGTCTGCTCTGGGCTGGTGGTAAGCGTGCTCATGACTAGCTCCTTCACCCAACGCCGCCATGTAGAGTTGGTAAATACAACCCTAAGACGTAGGGTTGTATTTTGCAACCTAAAATGAAGCGGACATGACTCGCGAAACTGCCCTGGAAGACCTGTACCACGGCCTCACAACCATGGCCCGGCGGGCCCGTGACATGAGCGACGACCTCCACCCGGGCCTGTCGCTTGTCGCCTACACGCTGCTGTCCGAGATCTACCTCACGCCCGGCGCACGCGCGGCCGACCTGTGCGCGCACTTCGGCCTGGACAAATCCACCCTGTCCCGGCAGCTCGAGCAGCTGATCTCGGCCGGGCTGCTGCGCCGTGAGGGCGAGCAGCCCGGGCGCCGGGGCAGCGTGCTCGCCCTCACCCCCGCCGGGGAGCAGCACCTGAAAGCCGCCGCGCAGGCCGTCCGGGATCGTCTGGCCGAACGGCTGACCGGCTGGGACGAGGGCGACATCGCCACGTTCGCGCAGTTGGTCACCCGGTTCAACCAGAGCCGGGGGTGACCGGCCGCGGCGGCCGGTGGCCGTCAGGCCATGAAGGGCATGAGCTCGGCGGGCATGGTGA
>DAITAE010000753.1:0-2035 GCA_036824445.1 Streptosporangiaceae bacterium
TCAGTACCGGCCGTGTACGGGCAGTAGGGCTTGTAGCCGGGGAAGTTCGGCGGCAGGATCTGGCAGGTCGGCACGGCGAGCGACGGGCCGCCGCCGATCTTGACGTACGCCGATCGGTCGGCCGCGTAGTTGATCGCCTGCCGGGCCTTGAGGTTGTTGAACGGCGGCCGCCGCGTGTTGAGGGCGAAGTAGTAGGTGGACGTGAGCGGGTTCACGTGCACCTGCTTGGCGTACTTCGGGCTGTTGAGCTCGTTGAGCCGGTCAGACGGAATGACGTCTCCGTCGAATACCTCGTCGGCCTGGCCGTTCTGGACCGCCGTCACCTCATCGGAGATCGTCTGGCCGTACTTCTCGACGATCTTGTCGGGGTACCCGGCCGGCTGGGCGGCCGAGCTCCACACGTGGAAGTGCGGGTTGCGGACGAGCACCGCCTGGGTGTTCGGGTTGTAGGACTGCCACATGTACGGCCCGGTGCCCGGCGGCACGTTGTTGCCGGTCAGTTTCTTGCTCGTGCCGGCCGGGACGGCGTAGGCGAACGGGAGCGCCAGCTTGTCGAGGAACTCCGGGTCCGCGGCGGTCAGGTTGATCGTCAGCGTGTACGCGGAGTCGTCGGCGACGACACCCTGGGTGAGGTCGCAGTGCTTGGTCGAGCATTTGTCCGCCCCGACAATGCCGGAATAGAACGTGGTCGGCCCGGGCACGGTGAATTGCCGCTCGAACGTCGTGACGAAGTCGCTTGGCTTGAGCGTCTGGCCATTCGAGAACTTAATACCGCGGCGAATGTGGAACAGGTAGGTCTTGCCGCCGTTGGTCGGCTGCGGGATGGACGTGGCCAGATCGGGCACGATCTTGGTGCCCGCGATCCCGCCCACCCGCCGGAACTGCACCAGCCCGTCATGGGTGTCGATCAGCAGCTGCCATTCCTGCAGCGTGTAGTTCTGCGCCGGGTCGGCTACACCGAAGGCGGCGTGCGCGAGGATGGTGTAGGTCCCGCCCTTCTGCGCTCCCGCGGTCTGGCTGGCAGATGGCGATGAGCTGGAACTGCCGCCGCATCCCGCGGCCGCAACCAGCGCAGCGACGGCCGCCACGGTGCTCCATGTATACAGCTTTGGCCCCTTCAGGGGGGGCTTGAGGACACGTGACACTGATGCCTCCTTCGCCGCGCGTTGGCAATTGTATACACGATCCTTTGTGCCGCCGGAAGGGCAAACGATATAACGCTTTGGGAGCAAAGCGGCCCTGGTGAGAGACTGGTAGGCAGCGACCGGATCGCACCTTCGCACCTGCGGGAGGCACACGTGACAACCCCACCGGATTTCGGCGGCCGCGAGATTGAAGAGGGTCTGCTAGAGGATCTGGGTGGCCCGGCCGAGCACGGGGCGGCGCATCACCCGGACGATGAGGTCGCCCGGTGGGGCGACCACGAGGCGCACGCCGCGGGCAAGGTCTGCGAGCGGTGCGGCAAGGTCATCACACCCGGCCAGGACGTGCGGCGCCGGGCCGACGGCGAGTGGGTGCACGAGATCTGCCCCATCTGAGCTCAGCTGTTCTCGGGGAAGTGGCAGGCGGCGAAGTGGCCCGGTGCCTGCTCCACCAGCGGCGGCTGCTGCGTCTTGCAGATGTCCTGCGCCTTCCAGCAGCGGGTGTGGAAACGGCAGGCGGGCGGCGGGTCGAGCGGGCTCGGGACGTCCCCGGTCAGCCGGATCCGCTGGCTGCGCTCCCGGCGGCCATCGGCCGTCCGGCTCACCGGCTCCGGCGACGGCACGGCCGACAGCAGGGCGACGGTATACGGGTGCCGGGGCCGGGCGTACAGTTCGTCCCGGTCGGCCAGTTCGACCAGGTGGCCGAGGTACATGACCGCGACCCGGTCACAGATATGCCGGATCACCGACAGGTCATGCGCGATGATCACATAGGTCAGCCCGAGCTCGCCCTGCAGGTCGCTCAGCAGGTTGATCACCTGGGCCTGGATGGACACGTCCAGGGCGGACACCGGCTCGTCGGCGACGATGAGCTTGGGCCGCAGCGCGAGCGT
>DAITAE010000240.1:0-7095 GCA_036824445.1 Streptosporangiaceae bacterium
CAGCCGGGCAGTGATGTCGCCGTTGTAGTCACGGCCGACCCCCGCGATGGTGTCGGCCCGGATGATATCGCTGCCGTCATCCTTGGCCACCCACACAACCTGCGCATTCACGCGCCTCACCCCAGTCGCTATGGGAGCGTCCACCTTCTAATGTGACACATCGCTGCCTCAGGCTGCAGCGACCGGTTAGGCCCGATCGGTATGTACAGCCTGGCAGTATCAGAGCTCGGTCAGTTTGGCCGATGGTGTCAGGATGCGCTGGACATGGCGGCGCGGGATCGGGAACGTCAAACGGACTGGTCGCCAGATGGCGCCGGGGCACGGCGCGGTAAGGGCTCATTGCTACCAGTATGTGCCTGCCTGGGCCGCGGGCTGCAAGGAGCCTCCTCGTGACCCCGGGCGCGGGGCGGCATCCGGCGTAGCGGCGCCTTTGTTGGCAGCCGGCTACGGGCCTGCCATCCGGCCAGTGTGTGGAGGTGCCGCAGCACCTGCGCAGCGGCAGGCCCGCGCCTAGTTGTAGAGGCGCTTGGCCGGTGGGACCATGATCAGAGTGCGTGGACCTGGTCTGCCTGCGGGCCCTTGGCGCCCTGGCTGACGGTGTATTCGACCTTCTGGTTTTCCGTCAGGGTGCGGTAGCCACCCATATCGATCGCTGAGTGGTGAACGAAGACGTCGGCGGTGCCGTCATCGGGGGCGATAAAACCGTAGCCCTTGTCCGGGCTGAACCATTTCACGGTTCCCTGAGCCATCTGCTGTCTCCTTCGAGGACGAGCCGAGGATCCGCGCACCCTGCGCGGATCAGCTGCTGGCCGTTCACCGCCGGAGGAAACAGATCCACAAGCAAAGCAAAACGCCCACTGTCAAAACCGCGGGCGTCTTCACGATCGCTGACTTCGACAACAACATTCATCTCAAGCACGTTCACTGCCAGTGTATTCCTGCTTCTGCCCGCTTTCGCCCGGTCCGCGATCTCTCCAGGCCGACCCGTCTGCCGGGCGCCCAAGACCAGGTCAGAGTGGGCCAAGGTGCCGGGCGCGGTGCGCAGTCAGCGCCTGCCGCGGCCCCGGTAACGCGTGGACATGGCGACCGCGCCGCGGCCGGTGGCCGGGGTGGCTGCCGCTGCGGATTCCCGCCCAGCGGGCTGTGCCACCGGCGCGATCGGCTCGGCTGGTTCGCCGGCGATCGAGCGCAGCAGCGCTGAGCCGGGGCGCACCTTGGCGGCCAGCGGAACGACATTGGCCTTTCGCATCAGTGCACGCACCTCACGCTCTTGTGCCGGTGTCTGCAGGGTGATCACCACGCCCGCTGCTCCCGCCCGGGCAGTTCGCCCTGACCGGTGCAGGTAGGCCTTGTGCTCTGCGGGCGGATCCGCATGGATGACCAGGTCGATGCCGTCCACGTGGATACCACGGGCCGCGATGTCGGTCGCGACCATCACACGCGCCGCGCCGGAGGCAAAGGACGCGAGATTCCGCTCACGGGCGTTCTGCCCGAGGTCGCCGTGAAGTTCGACTGCGGGGACATGCGCCGCAGTCAACTGGCGGGCGAGCCGGTGCGCAGAACGCCTGGTACGGGTGAAGATCAGCGACCGGTTCTTGCCGCCCGCCAGAGCAGCGACAACGCTGACCCGGTCTGCTGGCGCGACGGTGAGCACGCGGTGCACCATGACATCTGACGCGGCGGCCACCGGGTCCACGGCATGCCGCGCCGGCTCGCTCAGGAAACGCCGCACAAGGACATCGACATCCTTGTCCAGGGTCGCCGAGAACAGCATCCGCTGGCCATCCGGCGGGGTGGCTCTCAGCAGCCGGCTCACCACCGGCAGAAACCCCAGGTCAGCCATGTGGTCCGCTTCGTCGATCACGCTGATCTCGACATCGCCAAGCTGGCAGTGACCCTGCTCGATGAGATCGGCCAGCCGTCCCGGGCAGGCGACGACGATATCGGTCCGGGCCCGCAGGGCGGCCACCTGCCGGCTCTGGGGGGAGCCGCCGAAGATCGTCACTACGGTCAGCCCCACCGCCTGGGCCAGCGGTGCAAGAACCGCCTGGACCTGACTGGCGAGTTCACGGGTGGGAACCAGCACCAGGCCGCGCGGCCGGCAGGCCATGGTGTGGCCCTCGGCCAACGCGGTGACCAGCGGGATCGAGAACGCGATCGTCTTGCCTGAGCCGGTCCGGCCACGCCCGAGCACATCGCGACCGGCCAGCGCATCCGGCAGCGTGGCCGCCTGGATCGGGAAAGGGGTGGTGATACCGGCGTCAGCAAGCACGCCGGTTAGCGGCGCGGGAACACCAAGGGATGCGAAGCTGACGGCGCCGGTGGCGGCCGCCACGGTGCGCCGACTGTGGCGACCGCGCTGGGCAGCGCTCGAATTTTCGATGGGCAGAACTGTCAAAAGAATGTCCTTCGGACTTGGGTGGCCGCATTGTCTAGGGCCGCCACGTCCGTGGAAACCAGTTCGCTCACCGAGCGACGTACGACCGGCGCGCCCTGATGGCTGCGCCTCACTACGTACCGTGTGCCGGCAACTCTACCGCAGACTGGCCACCAGCGAGTCGTGCCCAAATTGTCAGCTACGACAAGACGATCCTCGTTGGCTTTGGCCACACTTCGTAGCCGCTGCGGCGAGATGGGCACCCGGACCCCACTGGTCGGCTGCTCGAACGCAGACCGCTGGCCGTCTATGGTGGTGGTCGTGCGGGTAGTGCGCTGGTGGGGTGTGGTTTCTTCGGCCAGCGCTCCCGTGCTTCTGGTCGGCGGATGGACCGTTGCTGCCAGGCTGCAGCCGCGCTCCGTCAACCCGGTAGCCAGCACCATCAGCGCCCTGGCGGCCGATGGTGCTGCCGACCGGTGGGTGATGACGCTCGTGCTGCTGGCGGTGGGCGTCTGCGATGTCGTAACGGGCCTGGCGCTCAGGCCGGCCGCCACGCCCGGACGGCTCATCCTGATCGCTGGCGGTATAGCCGGAGTACTGGTCGCGGCGAACCCCGAGCCTGCGACGGGCGGCTCTCTGGCGCATGCGTTCTGGGCGACGATCGGCTTCATAGCCCTGACAGCCTGGCCGCTCGGCGGCCTGAGGCGTGGATCTTCGGTGCCGGGCGGGCTGCGGCCGACTGTTTCGGCCGTTGCTGCCGGGGCACTGCTCGGCCTGCTTGTGTGGTTCGCTGCCGAGCTGATGACGGGGGGCGGACAGGTCGGCCTGGCCGAGCGGGTCCTGGCCGAGGCGCAGGCCGTATGGCCGCTGGCAGTCGTCCTGACCTGCTGGCGGAGCATGTCTCCCGCCCGGCTGCCCCCGTGGGCCCGGCGCGGTGACCTCCTGCACCACGTCCCGCGGCCCGGCAGAATCGCGGAAGAAGCGCGGGGCCGCCGAGATGTGCGTCCTCCGGACTGGTCCGCGCGTTCCGGCCGGAATTAATGCTCGGGGGAATACACTGGGTCCGCTACCCAGGCAGCCTGACCGCGTTTCCGTTCAGGCTGCCTGGGTAGCAGGCCCAGGCAGCCTGAACGTGTTTCGATCAGGTCTAGACCACACGCCGGTCTCGAGATCCGCTTCGCTGCGTTGTCTCTATCCCGCGATGCGGAGTGATGATCGTGACCGCAAGTACTACGACCGCGTCCTATGACGGCACCCGGCCCTTCACGGCTGCCAGCGCCCCTGCCCAGACCCGGGCGCAGCGGACCGGACAGGTGACGGTGACCGGCCTGATCGTGGTAGTCCCGTTCGCCGGGCTGATCGCCGCGATCTGGCTGCTGTGGGGCCACGGTGTCGGTGTGGCCGAACTGGGTCTGGCGGTGTTGTTCTACCTGGTGACCGGGTTCGGTGTGACGGTGGGCTTCCACCGGTGCCTCACCCACCGGAGCTTCACCGCGCGGCCAGCACTGCGGGTTGCCCTGGCGATCGCCGGGTCGATGGCCTTCGAGGGCGACGTGATCGGCTGGGTCGCCACCCATCGGCGCCACCACGCGTTCACCGACCGTCCGGGTGATCCGCATTCGCCCTACCGGTATGGCACCGGGCTGGCCGGGCAGTTGCGGGGCCTCCTGCACGCCCATGTGGGGTGGCTGTTCGGCAACGATCCGACACCGAAGCAGCGTTATGCACCCGACATGCTGGCGTGCCGGTCGATGCGGCGGGTGTCGCGGGCTTTCCCCGCGTTGTGCGCTGTGTCGCTGGCGCTGCCGTTCGCTGCGGGGTGGGCGCTTGGCGGCACCTGGCTGGCTGCGCTGCTGGCGCTGGTGTGGGCCGGGCTCGTTCGCGTTTTCCTGCTGCAGCACGTCACGTGGAGTGTGAACTCCCTGTGCCACCTGCTCGGCAGCCGGCCCTTTACCACCCGCCGCCACGACCGGGCCACCAATTTGTGGCCGCTGGCGGTGCTGTCGTTGGGGGAGAGCTGGCACAACATGCACCACTCGGATCCGACCTGCGCCCGGCACGGCGTGGACCGCGGCCAGATCGATCTGTCAGCCGGGCTGATCCGCGGGTTCGAACGCCTCGGGTGGGCCACCGGCGTCCGGTGGCCCACCCCTGCCCGGCTTGAGCAGCGCAGGCGGGCGCGGGCGATACCCGCTGCACATGTGCTCGCTGGCGGCCGTGTCCCCGCGCCGTTCGAAGAACGGCCCGCAAGTCTCCTTGCTCCGATGAGCCGACGATCGCCCGACGCCGGCTGATGACCTCCTCAGTCGCGAGGATTACCCACCGCTGGTCCAAGACCTTCCCGGTCATGCGCACCGCTAGCACGGACTGGGCCCGATGAGGACCAGTGCCGAGCTGCCGGGCCAGGTCACACGCCCGGAGGCCGACGCTGGCCGCAGTCATGTGCAGCGGCCGGAGCCAGGGACCGCCATTGTCCGGCCGCACCGCGCCCGTAAGGTTCTCCGCACCGTGGTGTCGGTGGCTCTGATCGCGGCAATTTTCGGATTCGCCGTGCCGCAGTTCGCGTCGTATCGCAGCGTGTGGGCCAGCCTGGACGGGATGACCTGGCCGCAGGCGCTGCTCGTCGGCACCACGGCGGCCGCCAGCATGGCCTCGTACTGGTTCATGATCTGTGCGGTGCTGCCGTCGATACGGCTGCGCGAAGCGGCGGTGGTCAACCTTGGCTCCACCGCGGTGGCGAACACGCTGCCGGCCGGCGGCGCCATCGGCATGGGGGTTAGCTGGGCAATGCTGTCCAGCTGGGGCGTCAGCACGGCGGACTACGTGCTCTACACCCTGGTGTCGGGAACCTGGAATGTGCTGGCCCGCCTGGGCCTGCCGGCCCTCGCCCTGCTGGTCTTGCTGACGGCTACCCGGCCCGATGCCCTCCTGATCGCTGCCGCAGCCGTGGGCCTGGCGGTGCTCGCCGCCGCGGCGGTCGGGCTGGGGCTGCTTGTGCGTAGCGAGTCCTTCGCGCTCCGCGCGGGCGGCGCGCTGCAGCGCGTGCTCGCGATCGTGTGCCGGCTGGTGCGCCGGCTACCGCCCTGCGACATCCCCGGATCGCTGCTCGGGTTCCGCCGCCAGGCTGCCGCCCTGATCGCCGCCCGCGGCTGGCGGATCACCGCCACCACGGCGGCGAGCCACCTGATCTTGTGGTTGGTCCTGCTCGCGTGCCTGCGCGGCGTCGGCCTGTCCCAGGCACAGGTGCCCTGGCAGACCTCTCTCGCTGCGTTCGCGTTCGTCCGGCTGCTGACCGCGCTGCCCATCACCCCCGGCGGTCTCGGTATCACCGAACTTGGCCTAGTCGGTACTTTGGCCGCCGGCGTCAGCCCGGGTGTCGGCGCGCAGGTGACCGCCGCCGTGCTTCTCTACCGAGCCGTCACCTACCTGCCTCCTATCCCCCTCGGCGCCGCCGCCTATCTCATGTGGCAGCACGCACCCACCCTGCTGGGACAGCCTGGGCAACGACGGCGGCGCGGCCGCAAGGCGCAGGCTCCTGGGTACTGGCCTGCTAGATGACGGCCCCTGGATGACGGCGCGAGCCGCCCTAAGCAGTCTGGCGCGACGATTCGTGCCAGCAAGCACGGTGAGATGTCACCGCCTCGGTATCGGGGTGCTGTCCGGCCTGGCCCTACGGCTGGCCTTGGGCACTTGCAGTTTCTGCCGGATACCTGACACCTCGAGCATCAATAGCACCATGAGCGCGATGGCGATTATGATCAGGCCGATGAGGATCATGGCCTGCTCCCTCCGGTGACCCGGGTTGGCTGGCCGCCGCCGGCGGCTGACCCCCGGTGCCAGCCCCAAGCCTACGCAGGCAGTGAAAAACTAGCAACTTGATTCTAGAAACTGTGATAGCTTCTGAACGATGGAGCGCTGGAGCTTCTTGACCAATCACGGCCGGGTTCTGCTGTGCATCGCACATGACCCGGGCGTGCGGCTGCGCGACATCGCGGCCAGGGTGGGCATCACCGAGCGCAGCGCCTACGGCATCGTCACCGATCTGAGCGAGGCCGGCTATGTCATCAAGCAGAAGGACGGCCGCCGCAACCGCTACCAGATCCAGGCACACATGCCGCTGCCCGAACCCACCAGCCAGCAACTCGCCATCGGAGAGGTCCTCGCCGTCCTCGCGGGCGCCGACGCCAGCCAGCAGCCGACTGGAGCAAACCAGCCCGAGGCCACCACAGCGCCACACACGGCCAAGGCCGCGAGCCAAGGTCACTGAGCCGCAACCCCGCCCCTTGGCGCACGTCGGAGGTCGCCACGTCCCCCACCGGGGCTCTGACGATCACTGCCAGGGACAGCGACACGCACTCCCCGGGGATCGTTTTCGGGCTTGGGGAGCATCAGCCCGAAACCGGATTCCCAGCCGGCCGCGCAAGTTCCCCATAATTGCTGAACTGCCGCCTACGGCCGTCCGGCTGGCTCCGTGTCCGCGGTGATCTCGGGAACCTTGATCTCCGGTGCCTGCACCGGCGGTATGGCGATCTCCTCCGTCGGCGGTATGGCGTCAGGCCCGGCAGCAGGCGGGCGGCCGTCGATGGCGGCCCCGGCCTCGGCCACGTCGGCGTCGCTGAAGTCGGCGAGCGAGGGCGAATGCCCGGCATCTGACCCGGCGGGCGTCATTTTCTCGAAGAATCTGAGCAGCTCGACCGGTACCGGCATGACCAGCGTGC
>DAITAE010000241.1:0-7094 GCA_036824445.1 Streptosporangiaceae bacterium
ACGGCCAGATTCGTGCTGGCGATCGCATTTCCCTGCGCGACGGCCCTGGTGAACGCCGCCGCTGTGCGCGGGTACCTCGCCGCCCAGGAGGCGAGCGCACCGTATCCGGTGAGCGGGAAGTCCTGGGTGGCCCCGCTGTCCATGTCGGCGACCACCTGGACGCCGTACTTCTTTACCGCCTCGGTGACGTATGGCTCGGTCTCATAGGCCGCAGTGATCCTCCCCGCGGCCAGCGCTGATGGCATGGCCGGGAAGGGCATCTCCACGAGATGCACCTGGGCGGGGGTGATCCCGTAAGAGGCCAGCGCGGTGTACACCAGGTCGCTGCCTATGCCGCTCAACTGGTTGACGGCGATGGCCCTGCCCTTAAGGTCGGCCAGGGTCCGGATGTGTGCGCTGGCCGGGGCAATGATCTCGTTCGAATGCGGGCCGAGGGCGAATCCGGCGGCCAGGATGCGCATCTTCGCGAGTCCCTTCGCCTGCTCGGCGATGTAGGACACGTACTGGCCACCGGTCACGTCCACGGCGCCGTGCAGCATCGCCGGGATCACGGTCTGTGCGCTGAGTGCCGTCTTGACGGTCACGTGCAGACCCGCCTTGGTGAACAGGCCCTTCGCCTGCGCGATGTACAGGCCCGCCTGGGCCTCGGCGGGCACCACGGCCACCACCAGGTCCGGCTTCTCCGGGCCAGCGGGCCTGCCCGGGCCAGCGTGGTCACCGCACGCCGCGGTGGCCATCGCGATCCCGGCAACTGTGATTCCCGCCACGGCACGTCGCCAGGGCCGGCGGCCATGGCTGGTTAATGTGGCCGCCCGGCGCTTGGCGGGCTCGGCCCAGCCGGCTCGCCCGGCAGTGACCCGGGCGGCGTGTGCGCCAGTGACCCGGGCGGCGTGGCCGGCAGCGACCGGGTCGGCGTGGCCGGCAGCGGCCCTGCCGGTGTTGGGAGATCCGGGGCCGGCCCGCAGTCCCGGCTCGGTTGCTCTGGAAGACGTATCACGCATGCGAGCATCATTGGGTGACGCCGATGACGGCCGCAGGCGCCGTCACCGGCTGCGTCGCATTCCTGCCATCTCGGCCGAGGCGCAAGTCGCCTTCCTGTCTCAGCCGGCGGTCCGGCACTTGGCCGTGCCGCTCGTCTGGCTCGGGCTCGCACATGGCCGTGTTTGCCGCGGGCGCCACGGAGATGCCACCGGGGAAGGTCAGCAGGTGCCGCCGGTGCCGGGTCAGCGCGGCGGCCCTGGCAAGCAGGTCAAGCAGCACGATTGGGTTGGCTAGCCGCACCCGGTTCGGCGGCGGGTACGCCCACGCCACCCGCCGCCCGTGACCATCCAACGAGGGCGGGGCCGGGATCCTGCTGCCGTCGGCATGCCAGCGCACCGCCACCCCCGGCGGACCGCCCGCCGGGGGCGCGACCGCGAGATCTGGACCGGCCCACGGGCACGCGCCCGCCTGGACCAGGAACAGGTACCGGTCGCCAGCGGCGATCACGGCCAGCGCGTCCTGCGGGCCAGGCAGGGCCGGCAGCCTGCGGATCTCATCCGGCGCGCCCCCGGTATGCAGCCACCATTGGACAGCGACCACGCCCGTCGGCCGCGGCACCTCCAGTGCCTCAATACCGTTCCCGCATACTAGATCGACCCGCCCGTCCCCGTCATGCACGCTCCAGCCCAGCCGCATGTAGGCCGCAACCGCGTCCGACACGATGTCCGCACCCAGGCCGCGGCGGGCGTGCCGCGTGTCCTCGCGTGCCCACGCGCCTGCGGCCGTCGGCGATAACCCGGCGAGCCGCCGCTGCGCGAGCCGGTCATACCGGGCGAGGAGCGCAGTCCCGGAGCCCAGCGCGGCATCGCTACGCTCCCAGAAGATCCGGGGGACGTTCTGGCCTCCACTTTCCACCGTCGAGACCGTGCTGCGCGCATACCCCGTCTTGCGCGCGAGTTGGGCTTGTGAGTACCCCGCCGCACGCCGTGCCTCCTTCAAGGCACGGCCTAAATCCCGTCGCAGCGCCCGGGTGCCTTCAGAATCGTTCATCCCAACCACCTCACGGCTCGTTGCACGCGCCAAGTCCGGAGATCCGTTGTGATCACTGTGGCCCCGGCCGTATGAGCCGGGCCGCCCGCAACTATGCACACGCTCCGAACGCCGCTGCAAGAGGCGAAGGGTGGCGATAATTTTCCCGGCCAGAGGCTTGCCGGTTGCCGGCCAGGCCGGCCTGGCCACGGGCCAGTCCGATCACCGCACCTCGTAGCGCAGGTGGACCGCTCCCTCGCCCTGGATGGTCTCGACGCAGCGCAGATCCACCATGGCGTCCCCGAACAGCCGTATGCCCCGCCCAAGCAGCACCGGCGCAACATGCAGCACGACCTCGTCGACCAGTCCGGCGGCCAGTGCCTGCTGGGCAACGCTGGTGCCGCCGGCCAGCAAGATGTCCTTGCCGTCCGCTACCGCACGCGCCTGCTCGGCGGCCGCCTTGATGCCGCCGGTCACGAACGTATAGCTGGTGCCGCCGTTCTTGTCGATCCGCTCCTGACCGCGGTGGGTCAGGACGAAGACGGGCGCGTGGAACGGCGGGTTCTCCCCCCAGTTCGGATAGCCGTAGTCGAACATCCTGCGGCCGATGACCTGCGGGCCGAACCGGGCGAAATTGTCGGCCCACACCCGGGAGTCCACCGAGTCCTCGCCACCCTCCTGGCCCTGCTGCTCGCGCCAGCTACGCAGCGGGAACTGCCACCCCAGGATCGCCTCGAAGATCGCCATCCCGTCCGCGTCGGCGGACTCGGGACCTGCTATCCCGTCCAGCGACATCGACATCGCCACAACTACCTTGGTCATCTCCGATTCCTCTCCGGTCCGGGCGCCGCGTGCGCCCGCTCAAAACCAATGTCGGAGCGGGCCGCCGCATCTCGACACCCACCGGGGATTGCCTGCCGCCCGGAAGTTGGCCAGTGCCCACCAACCGCGGCCGATCGTCTTCCGGCGGCTCCCGGCTCATCGTCTTCCGGCGGCCCGCCCGGCTCATCGTTATGCGCAATCGAGGGCTGTGGGCCGGGATCTGCTGAACTCCGGCTACGCGCGCTGCCCCGGTGCGCACGCGGCGGCACGGTCGAGGAGCACCGTGCGCTCGCGCGTGTTGCGGGCGAGCGAGGCGGCGCGCTGGAACTCGGCGCGTGCCTCCTCGCGGCGGCCGAGCTTGGCGAGGAGGTCGCCGCGGACGCTCGGCAGCAGGTGGTAGTTGCGGAGTTCCGGCTGCGCTGCCAGCGGGTCGACGAGCTCGAGGCCACGGGCCGGGCCGAAGGCCATGGCAACGGCGACCGCACGGTTGAGCTCCACAACGGGGGTCGGCGTGAGCGCGGCCAGGATCTCGTAGAGCGCCGCGATGCGTTCCCAGTCGGTCTCCTCGGCGCTGCCTGCCCGGGCGTGGCAGGCGGCGATCGCGGCCTGCACCATGTAGGGGCCCGGCGGACGGCCGAGCCGCTCGGCGCGCAGCAGCGCGGCGAAGCCCCGGCGGATGAGGAGCTGATCCCACGCCCCGCGGTTCTGCTCCAGGATCGGGATCGGCGCCCCGGATGGGCTGAGCCGCGCCCGCATGCGGGATGCCTGGATCTCCATCAGCGCGACAAGACCGTGCACCTCCGGCTCCGCCGGGCTGAGTTCGGCCAGCATCCGGCCGAGGCGGAGCGCTTCGTAACACAGGTCAGGCCGGATCCAGTCGTCCCCGGCGGTCGCCGTGTAACCCTCGTTGAAGATCAGGTAGATGACTTCGAGCACCGATGCCAGGCGCGCGGCACGCTCATTGGCCGGCGGCACCTCGAAGGGAATCTGCTTGCTGGCCAGCGTGCGCTTGGCCCGGACGATCCGCTGGGCGATGGTCGGCTCGGAGGACAGGAACGCGCGGGCGATCTCCTCGGTGGTCAGGCCGCCCAGCAGCCGCAGGGTGAGGGCGACCCGCGCTTCGGTGGAGAGGATGGGATGGCAGGCGATGAACATCAGGCGCAGCAGGTCGTCCTGCACCCCCTCGTCGGAGATGACCGCCTCGAAGTCGGGCTCGCCGTCGAAGACGGCGCCCTCCTGCCGCTGGCGGAACTCGTGACCGAGCTGCTCGAGCTTGCGGGCGAGACGCTCGTTCCGGCGGATCAGATCGATGGCCTGGTGCCTGGCGGTGGACATAAGCCAGGCACCCGGGTTGGGCGGGATGCCCGACTCGGGCCACTGCTTGAGCGCCGCGACGAGTGCGTCTTGCGCGAGTTCCTCGGCCAGGCCGACGTCGTTCACCAGCCGGGCCAGACCGGCGATGATTCTGGCCGACTCGAGCCGCCACACCGCTTCGATCGCGCGATGTGCCTCCGGGACGCTCACCAGTCGATCAGAGCACCGTCGCTGGCCGCCCGGCAAATCCGGGCCCGGTCAGCGGCTACTCCGGCCCGTAAACCTGGCGGATCTGCCCCTCGCCGCTGCCGGCGATCTGCCAGAAGCGCCGCGACAGCTCGATCGCCTCCTCCTTCGACCGCACCTCGACGAGGGCGAAGCTGAGAATGGTCTCCTTGGCCTCGGTGAACGGGCCGTCGGTCACCGTGATCCTGCCTCCCGATGAGATGACACGGGTGCCCAACGGGTCGAGCCCGCCGGCCGCGAGCAGCACACCCTTCCCGGTCATCTCCTCCACCAGCCGGTCCATCTCGGCCACCATCTTCTCGTCTGGCGGGTCGGCCGCGGTGGTCGTCATCAGGAACCGCATCGCGCTGTCTCCTCATCGTCGCCAGGGCCCGGCCCTTCCGGCCGCACCCTCTGCTGATGCTTCGCACTGCGGCCACCGGAATCGACACAGTACCTAACGAGATTTCGTGGCTGGCCACACGTCCGCCACCGCTTCCTGACGGGAGACCGGGATGTCGAGAACGGGCCGGCTGCTCCGTCCTCCCGGTGAGTGCGCCACGATGGGCGCAGCGAGTGGTGAGGAGCCGGGCATGACCAAGTTCATGTTGCTGCAGAACTACGGGGCCAGTGCGGCCTGCGATGTGCCGATGACGGAATGGGCGCTGGAGGACATCAAGTCGCACATCGCCTTCCAGGAAGCGCTGAACGCCGAACTGGCCGCCAACGGTGAGCTCGTCGATGCGCAGGGCCTGGCCGGGCCGGAGCTGGCCAAGTTCGTGACCTTCGACGGCGCGGGCGCCCCGGTGGTGACCGACGGCCCGTTCCCCGAATCGAAGGAACTGCTCGCCGGCTACCGGATGATCGACGTGGAGTCGGAGGAGCGCGCGATTGAGATCGCGGCGAAGGCGTCGGCCGCGCCCGGGCCCGGTGGCATCCCGATCCAGCAGCGGATCGAGGTACGGCAGGTGATGGGCGCGCCCAGCAGCGACCTGTGACCACTGGGGCAGGCACGGAGGACCTGCTGCGCGACCTGGCGCCGCAGGTCCTTGGCGTGGTCATCCGCCGTTTTGGTGACTTCGACTCCGCCGAGGACGCCGTGCAGGAGGCGCTGCTCGCGGCGGCGGTGCACTGGCCAGCCGAGGGGATTCCGGCCAACCCCCGTGGCTGGCTGATCCAGGCCGCCGTGCGGCGGATGACCGATCAGCTGCGCAGCGGGCGGGCGAGACGACGCCGCGAAGACGCTGCCGCGATGGCCGAACCTCCGCCCGCCGACGTGACCGGCCGCGACGACACGCTGATCCTGCTGTTCATGTGCTGTCACCCGGCGCTGACGCCCGCGTCGGCGATCGCACTGACGCTGCGCGCCGTCGGCGGGCTGACCACGGCCGAGATAGCGAACGCCTTCCTGGTCCCGGAGTCCACGATGGCCCAACGGATCAGCCGCGCGAAGCAGCGCATCAAGGCATCGGGTGTGCCGTTCCTGATGCCGGAGCGCGAGGAGTGGGCACAGCGGCTGCGCTCGGTGATGCACGTGCTGTACCTGATCTTCAACGAGGGTTACGCCAGCAGCATCGGTGCCGACCTGCACCGCACCGAGCTGTCCAGCGAGGCGATCCGGCTGGCCAGGATGCTGCGCGGGGCGCTCCCCGACGATGGCGAAGTGGCGGGCCTGCTGGCGCTGATGCTGCTCACCGACGCCAGGCGCCCCGCCCGCACCGGTCCTGGTGGCGAGCTGATCCCGCTGGCGGAGCAGGACAGGACGCTGTGGAACCGGGCGCTGATCGCCGAGGGGATGACCCTGGTCACTGGGGCGCTGGCCGACGGCGTGGTCGGCGAGTACCAGGTGCAGGCCCTCATCGCGGCCGCCCACGACGGTGCGGAGAGCGTCGAGGACACCGACTGGCCGCAGATCCTCGCCCTGTACGGGCTGCTTGAACGGATGACCGGCAACCCCATGGTGGCGCTCAACCGGGCCATCGCGGCGGCCATGGCCCACGGCCCGGCCGCCGGCCTGAAGCTGCTCGAGCCGCTCGACGGACCGCTGGCGGGCCACTACCGGCTCGACGCCGTCCGTGCCCATCTGTTCGAGATGGCTGGCGACCCGCAGGCCGCCGTGACCCACTACCGGGCGGCGGCGGCCCGTACGACGAGCATCCCCGAGCGCCGGTATCTCACCACACAGGCCGCCCGGCTCAGGGCGGGCACCGCGGAACCAGGCGCAGACGGATAACGCGGCCACCGGCCGTGACGCGGTGGCGCGCGAGGCCCGGCGACGGCCCGCGAGGCCCAGGGACGAGCGCGAGGCCGTCTGGCGGTGACCGCGAGGTCCGGCGACGGCCGGGGAGGTCTGGCGACAGCGGGGGGAGGATTGGCGACTGCTCGCGGGGTCCGGCGACCCGCGGGGTCCGGCAACCCGCGCGGCCTGGCGATGGCAGGAATCTGGTCGGCGGGGCCCAGCGAAAACGGCGTGCCCGGTCGCCCAGGGACGGACGCGGGCGCCGCGCCGACCGCATCCTCAGGTTCGACCGGTAATATCGAGCCGTCGAGGACGGGGGACCTCCCCCTCTCCCCTACCGTGGATCTCCCCCCCGTCCCGGTTCAGGGGGCCAAGGGAGACTCCCGCCCTCGACCTGGTTCAACCCGGCAACCGCGCCGCGGGGAGCGGTGGGCCCGGTGCTGGCCGAGCCCGCGGGAGTGGCGCGCCTGCTGACGCGGGACAT
>DAITAE010000242.1:0-2239 GCA_036824445.1 Streptosporangiaceae bacterium
GCCTCGTCCAGCCACGGCGGCCCTCCGGTCGCCGGCTCCGGCGTTTCCGTGGGGGAGGGCGGTCCGGGCTGCTCGCTGCTCATGACTGCCCATCCGAGGCCGATCGATCCGGCAGGTCTGCGGCCGGTGAGTCCGGCTCGTCCGGGGCCGATGGATCGGGCCCGTCCGCGGGAACCGGTGCCGTGCCGTCCTGTCCGGCACCGGCCATCAGCATTCCGAGCTCGTCGGTGGAGACCGTCGGCGGGCGGAAGCCGGTTATCTTGCCTTCGTACATGACAGCGATGCGGTCGGCGAGGGCGTAGATCTCGTCGAGTTCCGAGGACACGATGACCACGGCCACGCCCCGGTCCCGCTGCTCGACGATGCGGCGGTGCACGAACTCGATCGAGCCGACGTCGAGGCCGCGGGTCGGCTGGCTGGCCAGCATCACCTTGATGTCGCGGCTGACCTCGCGGGCCACGATGACCTTCTGCTGGTTTCCGCCCGAGAGGGTACTGGTCGGCGTCGCCACGGACGAGGTGCGCACGTCGAACTCCGCCACGCGGCTGACCGCGTTCTCCTGGATCGCGGCCAGGTTCAGCGCGATGCCCGAGGCGAACGGCTTCCGGTCGTAGACGTCCAGGACCAGGTTGTCGGCGACCGAGAAGTCACCGACCAGGCCGTCTTCCTGCCGGTCCTCTGGAATGTAGCCGATGCCCGCACGCAGTCGCTCCCGCGCAGCCATGTCGCTGACGTCGCGGCCGTCGACGAGCACCGACCCGGCGGCGGCCGGCCGCAGGCCCATCAGCGCTTCGCAGAGCTCGGTCTGCCCGTTGCCCTGCACGCCGGCCACGCCGAGGATCTCGCCCGCCCGGACTTCGAAGGAGACGTCGTCCACGGCCGGAGTTCCGTGCTCGCCGGGCACCGTGAGGCCGCGCACGTCAAACATGACCTCGCCGGGCTGGGCCGGCGTCTTGCTGACCCGCAGCTGCACGGCCCGGCCCACCATGAGCGCGGCGAGTTCGGCGTCGGTCGCGGTCGGCGGCCGCTCGCCGACGACCTTGCCGCGCCGGATGACCGTGATCGTGTCGGCGATCGCCTGTACCTCCTTCAGCTTGTGCGAGATGAACACGATCGACCGGCCTCCCGCCCTGAGCTCGCGCATGATCCGGAACAGGTCCTCGGTCTCGCCCGGCGTGAGCACGGAGGTGGGCTCGTCGAGGACGAGCACGCTGGCCTCACGCAGCAGGGCCTTGATGATCTCGACCCGCTGCTGCACGCCGACGGGCAGGTCCTCGATGTAGGCATCGGGGTTGACGTCAAGCCCGTACCGCTCGGAGAGCGCCCGGACATCCCGGCGGGCCCGCCGCCGGTCGAGCAGGCCGAGCGCCCTCGTGCGCTCCATGCCCAGGGTGACGTTCTCCGCCACCGTGAAGACCGGCACCAGCATGAAATGCTGGTGCACCATGCCGATCTTCGCGGCGATCGCGTCCTTGGGCGACCGGATCACCACGGCCTTGCCGTCGACCCGTATCTCGCCCTCGTCGGGATGCACCAGCCCGTAGAGGACGTTCATGAGCGTGGTCTTTCCGGCGCCGTTCTCACCGAGCAGCGCGCGGATCTCGCCGGGCTGGACCGTGAGGTCGATGTGATCGTTGGCCACCAGGCTGCCGAATCGCTTAGTGATGCCCGTCAGCTCGAGCTTCACCTGCAGCCTCCTCCGCGACGGCAGTCCGGTTCACCCGGGCGGGCCCGGCCTCGCCCGGGTGAACCGGTCCGAACTACGCTGGGCTCTTTGTGGCTGGCTTGATCTTGCCGCTGATGATATCGGCCTTGATCTGTGCCAGCTCGGACTGCAGCGCCTGGGGCACCTTGGCGGCGAAGTCGTGGTAAGGCGCAAGCCCGACGCCGCCGTTGGCCAGCGTGCCGACGTAGGTCCCGCCCTTGAACGTGCCCTTGGCGGCCGTCTGCACCGCGTTCCTGACCGAAACCGTGATGCCCTTGTTCACGCTGGTGATGAAGTACTTGCAGTACTGGGCCGTGCTGATGCAGCCGTCGACGTCCACCCACATCATGTTCACCTTCTGGGTGCCCGCCGCTGCGTCGGCGTTCTGCACCGCCTTGGCGGCGCCAAGGCCGACGTTCCCGGCGACCGGGAAGATGATGTCGGCGCCCTCGCTGATGAACGTGTTCGTGAGCCGTTGGCCGGCCGTGATGTCGGTGAAGTTGCCGGTGAAGCTGCCGTTCTGGGTCTTCTCGT
>DAITAE010000242.1:2339-7085 GCA_036824445.1 Streptosporangiaceae bacterium
CCGGCCGTGATGTCGGTGAAGTTGCCGGTGAAGCTGCCGTTCTGGGTCTTCTCGTTCCAGCCGAGAACCTGGACGTTCGTGCCGTGCTTCTGGTTGTAGTACTGGACGCCGTCCCAGAAGCCGTCCATGTAGATGGTGACGGTGGGCAGCTTCTGGCCGCCGAACGTGGCGACCTTCTTCGTCTTGCTCATGCCCGCGGCGAGGTAGCCGGCCTGGAAGCCGTCCTCCACCGTGTTGTACGCCAGGGCACTCACGTTCTTGAAGGGTTTGGCGTAGGTGAAGTCCACGATCGCGAACTTCTGGTTCGGGTTCGCCTTCGCCGCGGCGGCCGTGGCGTCTCCCATCAGGAATCCGACCGTGACGATGATCCCGCACTTCTGGTTGATGAACGTGGTGATGTTGGGCGCGTAGTCGGAGGGCGACGAGGACGGCAGGAACTGCGCGGTGATCTTGCCTCCCGAAGCGGCCGCCGCCTGGGTGGCGCCTTCGTACGCGGACTGGTTGAAGGACTTGTCGTTGATGGTGCCGGTGTCGGACACCACGCACGCCTTGAACTTGGGGCCCGCGGCAGCAGCAGACGGGCTTGATGCTGAGCCGGACGTGTTGCTGCTGCCGCAGGCGGCAGCCAGCAGAGCCAGCAAGGTCAATGCCGCGACGGCCGGGACGGTCTGTCGCACGGTTACCTCCTCTTCCGGGGCGGCGGTCGCCGCCTGTTCCGGGGAGGGCTGTCACCGCCCGCGCGAGCCGCCGGTAGCCCCCTCCGCCCGGAGAGCGCGGCAGGGCTCAGGGATCCCACCGCCCGCTCTGGGATGTCCGCAGGTTAGACCTGCCCGGGTGTCCGGGGAAGGTCACAGAGCGGGGAGTTGTCAAATCGAAACCGGCCACGCCCCGCCGACTGGAACGCCCGGCGGGGCGCGGACCTGCTAGCTTCGTCGGCAAAGCGCCGGCCGCATCCAGGGAGGTTCGAGCGTGCCGATCGACTGGTCCCGGTTGCGGGCGGCCGCCGCCGAGGTGGCCGGGCGGGCCTACGCGCCGTACTCGCGCCTGCGGGTCGGGGCCGCCGGCCAGGCCGACGACGGCCGGGTGATCACCGCATGCAACGTGGAGAACGCCTCCTACGGCCTGACGCTCTGCGCCGAGTGCGGGCTTGTCTCCGCGCTGCATGCCACCGGCGGCGGCTCCCTGGTCGCGGTGAGCGTGGTCGCCGGGGACGGCCCGCGCCTCCTGCCCTGCGGGCGCTGCCGCCAGCTTCTGATCGAGGCGGGCGGCCCTGGCCTGCTGCTGGACACCGACGCGGGACCCACCGAGCTCGGGCGCCTGCTGCCGTCGCCGTTCACCCGGGCTGACCTGGCCGCGGCCGGTGATGGCGATGGGTGAACCGGCCCGCCCGGCCCCGGCGGCGTCCGGCGCATCTGGCCTGGCGGCCCGGGCGGCGTACGCGGCGGTGGACCTGATCCGCGCCAAACGAGATGGCTCGGAGCTCACCGGCGACGAGATCCGTTGGCTCATCGGCAGCTATCTGTCCGGCGAGGTCGCGGACGAGCAGATGTCGGCCCTGCTGATGGCCGTCTACTTCCGTGGCCTTGACGATGCCGAGCTGCGCAGCTGGACCTCGGCGATGGTGGATTCCGGCGAACGGCTGGACCTCGGCGGCCTGTCCGCGCCGACGGTGGACAAGCATTCGACGGGCGGCGTGGGCGACAAGGTCTCGCTGATCCTCGCCCCGCTGGTGGCCGCCTGCGGCGCGGCCGTGCCGCAGCTGTCCGGCCGCGGGCTTGGCCACACCGGCGGCACCCTGGACAAGCTGGAGTCCATCCCCGGCTGGCGGGCCGCCCTGACGCCCGCCGAGATGCTCGCCGTCCTGCGCGATGTGGGCTGCGTCATCTGCGCCGCCGGGCCGGGCATAGCGCCGGCGGACCGGCATCTCTACGCGCTCCGCGACGTCACGGGGACGGTCGAGTCGATCCCGCTCATCGCGAGCTCGATCATGTCCAAGAAGATCGCCGAGGGCACGGGGGCGCTGGTGCTCGACGTCAAGGTCGGCGACGGCGCCTTCATGCGCGACCTGGCCGACGCCCGGCTGCTGGCGCAGACCATGGTGACGCTCGGCCAGGAGGAAGGCGTGCGCACCTCGGCGCTGCTCACCCGGATGGACACGCCGCTCGGGCGCGCCGTTGGGAACGCACTCGAGGTCGAGGAGGCCGTCGCCACCCTGGCCGGGGGCGGACCGCCCGACCTGGTCGAGGTGGTGCTCGCCCTGGCCCGGGAGATGCTCGCGCTGGCGGGGATCGAGGCCGACCCCGCGGCGGCGCTGGCGGACGGGTCGGCGCTGACCCGGTACCGCGACATGATCGCCGCCCAGGACGGCGACCCGGATGCCCCGCTGCCGGTGGCCCCGCATACGAAGACCTTGGCCGCGCCCGCCACCGGCTTCCTGGTGCGGCTGGACGCCCGGGGGGTCGGGAACGCCGCCTGGCGGCTCGGCGCGGGCCGGGCGCGCAAGGAGCATCCGGTGCGCCCGGCCGCGGGCGTGCTCTGCCTCGCCAAACAGGGGGACTGGGTGGAGGAGGAGCAGCCGCTGCTGGAACTGCGCAGCGACGACGAATCCCGCTTCGACGCGGCGCTGGCCGCGCTGGGAAACGCCATCGAGATCGGCCCGGAGGGCCCCGATCCAGCCGCCACGGTCATCGAGCGGGTCGGGTAACAATAGGGACATGAACGTCGACGCCCCGACCGGCGCCGCCGGCATCGTCGCAGCCGGGGTCACGGGCACCGGGGTGACGGGTGCCACGGCCGCCGGGACGGGTGTGGTCGGCTCCGATGCCGCGCTCCGGCAGATCCTGCACGGCCTCCCCGGCGTCGACCAGGTGGGGGCGCACGAGCGGGCCGCGTCCCTGGCGACCCGCTCGATCAAGCGCGACGCGAAGCTGTGGGCGCTGGACATGGCGGTCCGCATGGTGGACCTCACGACGCTGGAGGGCGCCGATACGCCGGGCAAGGTCCGCGGGCTGTGCGCCAAGGCGCGCCAGCCCGACCCCGATGACCCCTCCGTGCCGCCGGTCGCGGCCGTGTGCGTGTACCCGGACCTCGTGAGCCTGGCGCGCGGCGAACTGGCGGGCAGCGGTGTGGCGGTCGCCTCCGTGGCGACCGCGTTCCCGTCCGGGCGCGCCTCGCTCGCGGTGAAGCTCGCCGACGTGGCGGACGCGCTGAACGCGGGCGCCGACGAGGTGGACATGGTCATCGACCGCGGCGCGTTCCTGGCCGGCCGGTACGCCCAGGTCTACGAGGAGGTGCGCGCGGTGCGTGAGGCGTGCGGCCCCACGCATCTCAAGGTGATCCTGGAGACCGCCGAACTCGCCACCCTGGACAACACCCTCCGCGCCGCCTGGCTGGCGATGCTGGCCGGCGCCGACTTCATCAAGACATCGACCGGCAAGGTCACGCCCGCCGCCACACCGCCCGTGGCGCTGGTGATGCTGTCCGCCGTGCGGGACTTCGCCGAGGCGACGGGGCGCCGGGTCGGCGTCAAGGTCGCCGGCGGCATCCGGACCGCCAAGGACGCGATCCGCTACCTGGTGCTCGTCCGTGAGATCGCCGGGCCGCAGTGGCTGACGCCGGAGGCGTTCCGCATCGGCGCCTCCAGCCTTCTCAATGACCTGCTCATGCAGCGGCGCAAGCAGATCACCGGCGCCTACGCCGGGCCGGACTACTTCACCCTCGACTAACGAGCGGAGGCCAGCGCACAGTGGCGAGCGTTAGCACCACAACGGCGGGTGCGGACTGGGAGTACGCACCCGCGCCGGAGTCACGCGAGATCGTCACGATCCGGCCCGAGTACGGCCTGTTCACCGGCGGGGAGTTCGCCGCGCCGCTGAGCGGGAAGCACTTCACCACGCTCAACCCGGCCTCCGAGGAGCCCCTCGCCAGCGTCGCGGAGGCGGGCGAGGCGGACGTCGACCGGGCGGTCGCGTCCGCCCGGAAGGCCTATGACCAGGCCTGGGGCCGGATGCCCGGCCGGGAGCGGGCCAAGTACCTCTACCGGATCGCCCGCGCCATCCAGGAGCGGGCGCGTGAGTTCGCGGTGCTGGAGAGCCTCGACAACGGCAAGCCGATCAAGGAGTCCCGCGACGTGGACATCCCGCTCGCCGCGGCGCACTTCTTCTACCACGCGGGCTGGGCCGACAAGCTCGGCTACGCCGGGTTCGGCCCCGATCCCCGGCCGCTCGGGGTCGCCGGGCAGGTGATCCCGTGGAACTTCCCGCTGCTGATGGCCGCCTGGAAGCTGGCACCGGCCCTCGCCACGGGCAACACGTGCGTGCTCAAGCCCGCCGAGACCACGCCCCTGACCGCTCTGCTGCTCGCCGAGGTGATCCAGGAGGCGGAGCTGCCGCCCGGCACGGTGAACATCATCACCGGCGACGGCAGTGCCGGGGCAGGCCTCGTCGGCCACCCGGGGGTCAACAAGATCGCGTTCACCGGCTCGACCGAGGTGGGCAAGGAAATCCAGGCGGCGGTCGCCGGCACCGGCAAGAAGCTCACGCTGGAACTCGGCGGCAAGGCGGCGAACGTGGTCTTCGACGACGCCCCCCTCGACCAGGCGGTCGAGGGCATCGTCAACGGCATCTTCTTCAACCAGGGGCACGTGTGCTGCGCGGGCTCGCGGCTGCTGCTCGCCGAGCCCATCGCGGATGCCGTGCTCGACCGGCTCAAGCAGCGCCTGGCCACGCTCCGCCTCGGCGACCCGCT
>DAITAE010000754.1:0-2031 GCA_036824445.1 Streptosporangiaceae bacterium
GCTCGCCGCTGCGGATCTACATCATCTCCAACGGCGGCTACCTGCTGTCCTGCTCGCTGGCTCTCCTCGGCTACTTCGTCTACCGGCAGCTGCGCCCGGACACGCCGCGGCCGTTCCGGCTGCCGACGTTCGCAAAGTGGATCGCGCTCGCGATCTTCATCGTCTGGGCCTTCATCTACTTCTACGGCGGCTGGAACTCGCCGAAGATCATTCTGGCCGACCCCCACCAGGGGCCCGGGCTCTACCTGCTCGGCCTGCTCATCGTCGCGCTGTACGCGCCGCTGTACTGGTGGCGGAAGTGGCAGGACAACAGGCTCGCCGCCAAGGGCCGGCTCCCGGAGGCCGTGCCCGCCGCTGCCGGTGCCGACCGGGGGGCCGCGGCGTCGGCGCCCGATGGGAAGGGCGCGGCCGGGCTGGCAACCGGTGACGGCAGCGTGGCCGACCCGGTTGGCGGCGCCGAATCGTCGCCGGGTGATCCGCCGGCCGCCCGCTAGCCGGGAGATCACAAGGGAATGCTGTTCGGGCGGCGTCGCTTTGACCCGCAGCCGACATCCCCGGCGGCGGTGCTGCTCGCCTCGTCCGGCGAGCCCTTCAGCCGGGCGGCGGTGAAGCGCGCGCACGAGCTGGCCGCCGGCCAGCCGGTGGCCGTGCTCTCCATTCTCAAGGTCTACGGCTCGACCTTCGGCATGCCCAACCCGGGCCTGCTGCCGACGCGCCGTGAGCGGGAGGAGCAGTTTGCCCTCGTGGACCGGGCGATCAAGGACCTGGAGCGGCGGGGCTGCACCGTGGACGGCCAGATCGCGGCCACCCGCAGCGCCGGCCGGACGATCGCGAAGGTGGCGCGGGTGCGCCAGGTCCGCTACGTGGTCATGGACTCGCCCACCGCGACGGGCGTCCGCAAGATCATCGAGGGAGAGATCACCGGCATCGTCAGGCGGAGACTGCGGGATAGGGCGACGCTGGAGCTGGTGGGCGGGAAATCTTAACGGGATCCATGCGGCGGCGCGGATGGACCATCTCTCACCCCGGGCGATGATGGGGGTGATATTGCGGGCGGTATACGGCGAGTTGAAGGCCGCGTGAGGTGAGATGTTCGCGAGGATCCTGCTGGCGATCGACGATGTGAACGACTGCCAGGCGGCGCTCGATCTGGTGACGAACGTCGCGGCCGAGGGAGCGGCCGAGGTACGGGCGCTGCACCTGCGGGTGCGCGAGCTGTCCGGTTACAAGTGGTACTCGCCCGAGTCCCGGGATCAGGCGTCACTCGTCGCCGAGGCGGCAACCTTCGAGCTGCGGATGGTCGGCCTGGCCGCGGGCGGGACCGTCCGCCACGTGCCCGTCGACCGTGTCGCCCAGGCGATTCTGGCGGAGGCGAGGGCGTTCGACGCCCAGCTGATCGTTCTGGGCAGCCCGCGCCGCGGCGAGGTGCTCGCGCGCCTGTTCGGCAGCGTCACGCACCGGGTCATCCAGCGCTCCAGGTGCCCGGTCATCGTGGCCCCGCGCCGGCCCGCCGCCAGCCCCCAGCCCGTCGCGTCGGCGTCGGCGCCGGGGTCTGCGTCCTGACGGGCGGGGCGGAAATGGTCAAGGGCGTGGCCGGTGTACCGGCCACGCCCTTATGTCAGCTGAATCCCAGGTGAAGTGAACTGGCGGTCAGCGGTGAGCGGCAGCGGGCTCTTCTGCGGCGACGTCGTGCGAGTCAGCCTTGGCCGCCGGCGAAGCAACCAGGACCGGGCACGACGCGTGCTGGAGCACCTTCAGCGTCACGCTGCCGCGCAGCCGGCTGGCAAGCTCGCCGCGGCGTGAGGGGCCGAGGATGATCAGGTCGGCGCCCCACTCGGCGGCTTCGGCGGTGATGGCCTCGCCGGCCTTGCCGATTATGGCGTGGCGGACCTGACCGGAGGCTCCCATGCCTGCCATGCGAAGCTCGAAGATGGCTGCCTCGGCGGCGTAGGAGGCCGCGGCGTCGGTCTCGAGCGGGAAGCGCCGGCCGCCGTAGCTTTCGCGCAGGTTGAGGTGCAGGACGCGGGCCTC
>DAITAE010000243.1:0-7078 GCA_036824445.1 Streptosporangiaceae bacterium
GGAGTGGTTCCGCAGGAACGACGGCTCGGTGGCGATCTCCGAGGTCGGCGCGCGGCCGCCGGGGGCGCAGATCACCCGCCTGATCTGCCACGCCCACGACTTCGACTTCTACGACGCGTGGGCGCAGCTCATGGTGCACGACAGCTTCGCGCCCCCGCAGCGCCGCTGGTCCGCCGGGACGGTCTACCTGCGCGGGCAGGGGATAGGGCGGGTCCAGGCGGTGCACGGCCTCGACGGGCTGCCACCGGAGGTGAGCTCGCTGGTCGTTGAATCACGCCTGCCGGAGCCGGGACAGATGTCCTCGGGCAGCTACGAGGGCGACGGCTACGTCATCGTCCGGCACCCGGACACCGCCGTGGTCACCGATGCGCTGTGGCGGCTCATCACCGGCGTACGGGTCGAGCTGGGCTGATCCGTTATGAACATCGTCATGATCTCTCCCGGGTACCCGGCCGAGATGGCGTTCTTCGCCCGCGGGCTGGCGGACGCCGGGGCGACCGTCATAGGGATAGGCGACCAGCCACCGTCGTCCGTTCCGCATGTCGCGAGGGAAGCACTGACGCACTACCAGCAGGTTGCCTCCCTGGCCGCCGGGGACGCGGTCGCGGCCACCGTGCACGAGCTGGCCCGGCACGTGGGCGTGGACCGGGTGGAGTGCCTGTGGGAGCCGTACATGCTGCTCGCCGCGCGGCTGCGCGATGAGCTCGGCCTGCCCGGGCTCACGGTCACGCAGACGTTCCCGTTCCGTGACAAGGAGCTGATGAAGCAGCTTCTGGGCGCCGCGGGCCTGCGCACGCCCGGGCACGAGAGCACGGACACCGTCGCCGGCGTCTGGGCCGCCGCGGAGCGCCTCGGCTTCCCGCTCATCGTCAAGCCGATCGCCGGCGCCGGCGCGGCCGACACCTACCGGGCTGGCTCGCCAGCCGACC
This sequence comes from Streptosporangiaceae bacterium, assembly GCA_036824445.1. GTDB lineage: Bacteria > Actinomycetota > Actinomycetes > Streptosporangiales > Streptosporangiaceae > UBA9676. The sequence goes on from DAITAE010000243.1 coordinate 930, forward strand.
TCGACGCGATCCTGCCGATGCTCCGGCACGTGCCGCATGTCATCGTCGAGGAGTTCGTCGACGGGGAGGAGTTCACCTACGACACGATCTGCGCGGGCGGGCGGGTGCTGTTCGAGAACGTCTGCTGGTACCGCCCGCGCCCGCTGCTCACCAAGCTGCACGAGTGGATCAGCCCGGTCACGGTGGCGCTGCGCGCGCTGGACGCGCCGGATCTTCAGGCCGGCCGGGCGCTCGGGGCGGCCGCGGTGAAGGCGCTCGGGTTCCGTGACGGGTTCACCCACATGGAGTGGTATCGCAAGGCCGACGGAGAGGCGGTGTTCGGCGAGATCGGTGCCCGGCCACCCGGCGGGCGGATGGTGGACGTGATGAACTACGCCACCGGCGCCGACCTGTTCCGTGCGTGGGCGGAAGCGATCACGCAAGGCCGGATATCGCGGCCGATCGAGCGGCACTACAACGCGGCGGTCATCTTCAAGCGCGCCGAGGGGGCCGGCCGGATCATCCGCCACGAAGGCCTGGATCACCTGCTGGCCGAGTACGGCGAGCATGTGGTGGCGGTCGACCTGCTTCCCGTCGGCGCGCCACGACGGGATTGGCGGGCGAGCATCATCGGCGACGGTATGGTGATCGTCCGCCACCGGGAGCTGTCAAAGACTCTGGAAATGACCGAACGGTTCGCCGCGGAACTCCACCTACACGCAGGCTGAGGACGTCGTGCCCCGGGCCCGGCATCGTTACTACCCCCCAGCAGCCCCCGCCCCCGGTGGCAGCGGCGGCTCGCGCCGGTAGTCCTCGGGCGACAGCGACAGCAGCCAGAACGAAGTGACGAAGATGATCAGGGCCCCAGAACCCACGACCCAGGCCTGGACCACGCCGCTGAGCACTGTGGCGCCGACGACGACGAGCAGCGCGCCCGCGAGCAGGAACCTGGGCCACCAGCGAGTCCGCAGGGTCCGCGTCAGGCGCCCCGGTCGGCGGCGGGCGGGCTTGCTGGCCGGTGAGGCGGGCAGGCCCAGCTCACCCGCTGTGGCGGGCAGGCCCAGCTCACCCGCTGTGGCGGGCAGGCCCAGCTCACCCGGCTCCGGGGGCACTACTGGTGTGGGTGACATCCCCGGCACGGGGGGCACACCCGGCGTGTCCCTGCCTCTGCGCCGCGACCGCGCGGACATTGGCCCAGTCCAGCAGCTTTCCGGCCGCGCCACAAGGCCCGGCTCACCGTCCCCTCCGCCGGCTCCGGGCCCGTTGCTCGGCGGCCTGGGATCAGGGCCCGATGCGGCGCACCGAGATCAGCGTCAGGTTGAGGTAGCAGATCTTGGCGAGCAGCCCGTTCGCGGGGCCGGTGATGGTGGCTGATGTGGCTACCGGCCGATGTGCGTGTTCGTGATCGACGTGAACTGGCAGATCAGCGCCGCGGTGAGAAAGACAAGCCCGAGCGCGATTTCGTTGAAGCGGCGCAGTTCGCGGCCGCTGGCGGCGAACAGGAACATGACCAGCGCAGCGACGGTCAGGATGAGGGCGAGGACGTCCATGCGGCTCCCAGGATCAGCCCCAGAGGTCTGGGCGGTAGCGTTCGGTCGTTTCCAGCTCATCAAGGTAGGCTTCCGCGTCCCCGGGCGGAAGCGACCCATGCTCCGCGATGACGTCGGCGAAGGCGGCGCGAACGGCATCACGCATCGGCTGCGAGCCGCAGACGTAGACGTAACCGTCGGCGGCGAGCAGGCGCCAGACGAGCGCGCCCTGCTCGCGGATCCGGTCCTGGACGTATTCGCGGGAGCCGGGCGGCTCGCCCGACGTCGCGATGTGAACGTGGTTGAGCACTCCTTCGGCGGCGAACTGCCCGATCTCGTCGCGGTAGATGTAGTCGACGCTGCTCGAGCGGATGCCGTTGAAGAGCGCCGCCTCCGCCAGCGAGGCAGCCGCGCGCTTCAGCGCCAGCCGTTCCCAGAGGAACGCCCGCATCGAGCCGACGCCGGTGCCCATGGAGACGAAGATCATCGGCTTCGTCACGTCTTCCTGGAGGTGGAACCCGTCGGCGCTGTCGTGGAAGACGTTGAGCCGGTCGCCCTCCCGAAGTGTGTGCAGATAGTGCGAGCCCATCCCGCAAAACTCACGGCCGGGCATGCCCGGCACGGGCGTGGTCTCGAGGCCGACGGTCACGTGCGCAACGCCGTCGCCGTGGATGTGCGGGCTCGAGCTCGTCGAGTAGTAGCGCGGCCGGAGCTGCTGCGCCACCCGCAGGAACTCGAAGATGTTCAGCGAGCAGGACGGGCACTCCTCGAGCAGCCGGACCACGTCATAGCCGCCCCCGTCGACCGCTGCGCGCAGCGGCGAATCGGGACCATCCGGCGTCTGCAAGACGTCCCTGATCTCCATCAGGCCCGACCGCTCGGCGGGGTCGGTCACCTTCTCGAGCAGAAGGTCGAGCATCGGCACCGTCGGCCTGCCGGTGATGTCGATGAGGTTGGTGAGCACGTTGCGGACCTGGAGCACGACACCCTTGGGCACGGCGCTGACGTTCATTGTCTTCGGCACGACGAAGAGGCCGTCGGGCGCGGCGCCGAGGTGCCGCGCGAGCCGCTCGACCCGCTCCTCGTCGTTCTTCGGGCAGACGCCGAGGTGGTCGCCGACCCGGTAGGTGACGCCGGGAGGCAGGCTGACCTCCAGGTGCCGCGTCCGCTTCGGCGACCCGTTCGCCAGGAGTTCCCGGCACACGAGGGCGCGAACCTCGACCGTGTCCATCCCGACGGCGTTCGTGAGGATCGTCGGAACGAGCAGCACCCGCGACTGGGCGCGGCTTCGCCTGGCCGGTTCCGCTGACCCGCCGCGCCTCGGCGTGGCCCACTTCAGTGACCCTGACGACATGCGGCGCATGATCGACGAGACGCTCCTCGCCTCGGCGGCGGGCTGCTGCCCAGCGTCGTCCGCGTCGTCAGCCTGGAGCGACCTGTGCATCGCGGTGTTGGAGTCGGCGCCCGTCAGCGCGCCCGCGGCCGCCTTCTCGGCGGCGTCCCGTGCGGCCGCGGCCTCGGTCGGCCGCGCCCCGGACAACTCGAGGAGGACGGGCCAGACGCGGGCGTTCCAGTCCGCGTGCCGGCGCTCCCATACGGGCGAGCCCACGTCGCCGTACGCGAGCTCGGCGAGCGGCGTGGCGCCAAGCTCGGACAGCTTCTGGTGCACGTAGCGGGGGAACGCGAGGAACGCGTTCCACTGGCTGTTGCCGAGTCCCCAGACGAGGTACTGGCAGTTCCGCCACGTCTGGCCACCGGGGTCCGTGTGCTCGAGCCACGCCTTGAACGCGGTCGCGTTCGAGGGCGGGTTCGACGTGTAGGTGGAGGTCATGACGACGAGCAGCCAGGGCTGCGTGGGCGGCGGCGACTCCGCGAGCTCGTTCAGCGTGATCACGTCGCTCGTGTAGCCGTGGAAGTGGCTGCGTTCGGAGAAGCGCTCGGCGAGTTCCTTGTTCGCGCCGAAGTTGCTGCCGTACGCGATCACGAGGTGGCGGTAGGCGCTCCTCTCGGGGATCTCCGTCGGCTGGCCCCACTCGGGCGCGCCGGCGGGAACGGGAGCGGCCGGGTGCTCGCGCAACGCGACCGGCTTCCGCGAGGGCCCGTCGTGCTCCCGTGGCAGGCGGATGATCGGGACCGCGGCCGGTTTGGTCGTCACCACCGTGTTCTTCGTCACCGTCGCGCCCGGCGCGAGCCGCAGCCGGTAGTGCTTGCAGATCTCGAACACCACGACGCGGAGCATCAGGAACGAGAGCTCTTGCGCCATGCACTGCCGCTTCCCGATCGAGAACGGGATCATCGCGTGGCGCGGCCGGTCGACGACCTTCTCCATCGCGAACTGCCCTGGATCGAACCTGTCCGGGTGTGGTCCCCAATAGCGCGGGTCGCGCTGCGCGGCGAGCGTCCCGACGAGGATGATGTCGTCCTTCCGGATGCGATAGCGGCCGAGCATCCCGTCCTTGAGGCTGCGGCGGATCGTGATCGGCATCGGCGGGTAGATCCGCAGCGTTTCCTTGATCACCTGCGTCGTGTACGTCAGCCTCATCAGGTCGTCCCACTGCAGGTCGTACTCCGGGTCGCCGCCGCTGATCCCGTCGATCTCGGCGATCACCTGCTCTTGGACGTCGGGGTACATGGCGAGCACGTAGGCGAGCCACGCTCCGGTGATCGACGGCCCGTTGAAGCCGTTCGACAGGTGCATGAGGACCTGGTCACGCACGGTCTCGGCGTCGAGGAACTCGCCCCTCTCGGGATCCGGCGTGGTCACGAGGCGGGTGAGCAGATCCGTTTGCTGCCCGACCGGGCTGGTATGCATGCGAGAGCGAACGAGCGCGTCGGCCGTCCGGAGCAGCTCCTTGTTATTACGGCGGTAGCGCTTCCTGCGTGCGCGTTTCGCGGGGCCGGCGAAGAGCGTGAAGTCGGGGCGAGGCTCGGCGACACGCAGGATGCTCTCCTTCGTGCTCTCCGGCACGGCCGTCGCGAACAGGTGCGGGTCGTTGCTTCCGTCGAGCAGGCCGAAGTTGTACCTGCACGCGCCGCGCCCGGAGACCTCGAGCGTGTAACGCTCCATCCACGTGCGCGCGTCGAGCGGCTCGTCGTCGGGGATCGCCGACCATGTCGCGACGAGATTCCGCGCCTGCTCCTTCATCAGCTCGAGTTGCGTCCGCTGGTTCGACGGCGCATACCACGGCAGCATCACGCGGCGGACCTGCTCGTAGTGTGCGCCGTCGCCGATCACCGAGATGCCGCCGCAGCGGGAGTTGCTCAGCTGGTCAAAGAAGTTGATCTCCTCGACGCGCTTGCCGAACTGCTCCTCGTCTCCCGCCACCTCGTCGAGCAACTCGGGGTCCGAGACGACGACGAGGCGCCACTTCTTCGTCGGGATCCCAACCGCATAGATGTGCCCGAACCGCCGGTAGTAGTCGAGCTGCGTGTCGTTGTCGTTGAGAATGTCGAAGTTCGCGAACCGTTCGCCCTTCGGTACCAGCCAGCGGACCGCGAACGGGATCTCGAGCGGGCCGTCGCCGGGCGGTGCGGCGACCGGAGCCTGCGCCCCCTCGGCGAGGGCGCCGGTGTCGGTGAATTCCTGCAGTTCCTGGCCGGCCAGCCGGAACGTGGAGGAGCCGATATGGACGACATCCCCCTCCGTCAGCGACGCGTCGGCGACGCGCTGCCCGTTGACGAAGGTGCCGTTGGTGCTGTCCAGGTCCACGATCCGGTATGCGCCAGCCACGTTGCGGAGCTCGGCGTGGTGGCTGGAGACGGCGGGATCGGAGACCACGATGTCGTTGTCCGGCGCGCGGCCGATGCGCAGCGCGTTGCTGGGCAGCAGCCGTGACACGCTCGGCTCGCGGGCCGGCGGGATCGGCTCGGCCTGGGGGATCGGCTCGGCCTGGGGGATCGGCTCGGCCTGGGGGATCGGCCCCGGCTGGGGGATCGGCTCCGGCTGCAAGGACGGGGTGGCCGCGCTGTCCTGGCTCACCGCGTCGATATCCACGCGGGTGGATGGCCGGCCTGGCGCGCCTGGGTCGCCCCCACTGACGGTGCAGCTGAGGACCGGCCCGTCGCCGGGATGGCCGAGCCGGACCTGGCATTCCCCCGTGATCTCGATCCGGTCCACCCGCTGGTCTCCGGCATAGGTGCCGTTGGTGCTGCCGTCGTCGGTCAGCACCCAGCGGCCGTCCTCCAGCCGCAGCACGGCATGCCGCCAGGACACGCGGGCATCGGTGATGACAATGTCGGACTCGGGATCGCGGCCGACCACGTACGACGGGCCTGGCGGCAGGCTCCGGTCAGTCCCCTCGGACCACACCACGAGCGGCGGCGCGGACCCCCCCTCGGTGTACACGCGCTAACTGTAGAGCGATTGATCTGAAAGTAAAACTGCTCCGGGGAGCCCTCCCCAGGCCTTCGTCACTGCGGCGATAGGCGCACATTCCGCGGCGATCCATGGGGGAGCCGGCGTACGGCCTGACCACCGTGCCATGCAGGCTCATCACCGGGGCATCATCGGGGCCACACGCTGCGCCGGCCAAGTCACCCGCAGGTGCCGACTGAGTCACCCCGGCGCAGGTAAAACTTACTGAGTACCGAATTAACCTTTAGCAAATCTTTAACCCTTAGTACACATCAAGGGTGATGACA
>DAITAE010000755.1:0-2024 GCA_036824445.1 Streptosporangiaceae bacterium
GAGCATCTTCTCGAACGCCAGCCGCGCCTCCTCCAGGCGCCCGGCGCGGGTCAGCGCCTCGACGTACCAGAACGAGCACGCCGAGAAAGTGCCCTCGGCGCCGCGCACCCCGTCCGGGCTGTCCTGAGGGTCGTAGCGGTAGACGAGGGAATCGGACACCAATCTGGCGGTAAGCGCGTCGAGGGTGGACAGCCACTTAGGGTCGGTCGGCGATATGAACTTGACCAGCGGCATCAGCAAGACGGACGCGTCGAGGACATCTCCGCCTTCATATTGGGTGAATGCCTTCAGCCGTGGTGACCAGCCACGGTCCAGGATCCGGCGGTAAATCGCATCGCGGGCCCTCCGCCAGCGTTCCAGGTCGGCGGGCAGGCCCCGGCGGACGGCCAGCCGGATCGCCCGTTCCATCGCCACCCAGCACATGAGCTGCGAGTACAGGAACTTCTTGGGGCTGCCGCGGGTCTCCCAGATGCCCTCGTCGGGCTGGTCCCAGTGGTCGCAGAGCCAATCGGCCCGGGTGGTGATCGTGTCCCAGTGGGCGCTGGAGATGGGCTGGTGCCAGCGGTCGTAGAGGTAGACCGAGTCCATGAGCTCGCCGTAGATGTCGAGCTGGAGCTGTTTGGCCGCGGCGTTGCCGATCCGCACCGGCGCCGAGCCCCGGTAGCCGGCCAGGTGGCTCAGCTCCCGCTCAGGCAGCTCGGTGCGCCCATCGATGCCGTACATCACCTGCATTGGGCCCGAGGCGCTGAGCTGGCTCGCGGTGACGTGGCGGGCGATGAACTGGATGAAGGCGTCGGCCTCGCTGGTGAAACCCAGCCGCAGCAGCGCGTATACGCAGAAGGCCGCGTCGCGGATCCAGACATACCGGTAGTCCCAGTTGCGCTCCCCGCCGATCTGCTCGGGCAAGCTGGTAGTCGGCGCGGCCACGATGGCGCCGGTGGGAGCGTAGGTCAGCAGCTTCAGCGTCAGCGCTGAGCGGTGCACCACCTCCCGCCACCGGCCCCGGTAACGGGACGCCGACAGCCAGTTCCGCCAGAAAGCGACGGTGGCGGCCAGCAGTTCCTCCGCCTCCTCACCGGAACAGGGGCGCGGCATGGCGTCGCCGTCTGTCTCGTCCATCGCAAACATCGCCGACTCACCTTCGGCAAGCTTGAACTCTGCCGTCACGTCACGGCCGTCGTGCTCGAACGGCACCGTCGCGGTCAGGCCAACGGTCGAGCTGGGTGTGGTGAACAACACCCCCGCCCCCACCTCGGTGAGGGTGTGCGGCTGAATCCCGTAGTCAAACCGCGGCGCAACCTGCGCCCGGAACGGCATGGTCCCCCGCACGCACAGCACCCGCCGGATCAGCCGGTGCCGCTGCGTCTCACTTGCGCCGCCGATCGGCATGAAATCCTGGATCTCACCCACCCCCTCCTCCGCGAAGAAGCGGGTGATCAGCACGTTGGTATCGGGGAAATAGAACTGACGGGTCTCCGCCGGCACCGCGGCGGCCAGCTCAAAGGATCCGCCGCGATCTGCGTCCAGGAGCGAGCCGAACACACTGGGGGAGTCGAACGATGGGCAGCAATGCCAGTCGATGGTGCCATTGGTTCCTACCAGGGCCACGCAGTGCAGGTCACCGATCAGCCCGTGCTCAGACACCGGCAGATAGGCAGAACGCTCAGCCGTGCCCTGGGGGCGCTCTGGCAACCGAATGGAGTCAGCTGTGTCTGCCGCTTGCGCTGACGCCGATGACCGTGGAGCGACCACCTGAGTTGTCCTTTCATGATTCGACCCCCGCTGGGCCGGAGGTTGCGCCCAGTCCCCCAGCTATCTTCCTCCTCCGGCCAGCGGCGGTCGGTCAACCGCCCGTCAGGGGTGGACCGGTCCGCTGGGCCCGCGGTCGAGGCGCAGCGACTGCATGATCTGGAAGGTGGTGGTGTAGGTGAACTCCTCGATGTCGGCGGCGGCTAGCACGCCGGTGTATTTGGCGACGATGGGCGCGGCCGCGCGTTCGGTGACGGTGTCCAGGTTGGCCTTCA
>DAITAE010000756.1:0-2024 GCA_036824445.1 Streptosporangiaceae bacterium
AGCAGACCAAGGCGGTCAGCGCCTCGAAACGCCAAGCCAATGGGTCGGACGACGACGACCTGGGTGACGTGGCGGAGATACTCCGCCGCCGCGGCATCCGCTGAGGCTGCTGCTGCTGGTTGGGGGCGCGGGCGCGGTACCGCGTCCTGCGCTTCGCCTTCGGCTCTTATACGGCTCCGGACACGGCACCGCGCCCGCGCCTGTTCCAGGTGCGGTGATCGCGGGCCTTGGCGGCGGATTTGAGGGATTGCGAGCTAGCGCGGAGCTTTGGCGGCGGACTTGAGGGATTGCTTGTAGGCGCGGACGGCTGCCAGGGAGTCGGTGTCGACGATGTCGGCGACGGAGCAGTGCGAGCCCTCTTCGCCGAAACGGCCGGCCGCCTCGCGCCAGCCCTCCGGCCGGATGCCGTACTGCTTGCCGAGCAGCGCGACGAAGATGCGTGACTTGTTCGTGCCGAAGCCCGGCAGTGCCGAGATCCGGGCGAGCAGCTCCGTGCCGGTGGCCGCTCCGGCCCACACGTTCGCGGCATCGCCGCGGTAGCGGTCCACGATCAGCGCGCACATCTGCTGAACGCGGGCCGCCATCGCGCGGGGATAGCGATGCAGCGCCGGCCGCTCGCTGAAGATCGCCACCAGGGCCTGTGGGTCGTAATCGGCCAGCTCCTGCGCGGTGGGCTCGTGGCCCAGCCGCCGGACCAGATCGCGCGGCGAGGTGAAAGCCTTCTCCAGCGTCACCTGCTGATCCAGCAGCATGCCGATCAGCAGCGCCAGCGGGCTGCGTGAGAGCAGCTCGTTGGCGTCGGCGTCGATGGGCAGTGACAGCGTCATGGCTCCCTCCCCGGCACACCGCCCATCCTGTCAGGCCTCCCGGCCCGCCGCGACCCGGGACGGCCCGGCCGGCGTCACCAGGATGTCCCGGCTGGGCTGGACTACTGGAAGAATGTCTAGCGTTGAGATTGATAGTCCAAGATGAGTGAAGTGGTGGGGGCAGAGTGCGGTGCGGCGCCGCTACCCGCACAGGAGGAGGCACAGGTGTCCGGTTCGACGAAGGCAGCCATCGCCATCGGGGTGATCGGCCTCATTTTGCTGTTCATCAATCCCCTCATCGGCGTGATCCTCATCGCCGCGGGCATCGCCATCCCGGTCGGCGCATACCTCATGCTCGACCCCTCGCAGCGGCGGCGCCTGCGCGAGATCCGTCGCCGGCGGCAGATCGGCCACTGAGGCGCCCCGCGCCCGTGCCGCGGTGCGGACCGGCGCGCGGCATCCCGTCACGCCTGCCAGTGGGAGCAGCCGGGAATCAGAGCCGGCCAGAGGCGCATTCTCCCTGACAGACGACTCTCGAGCCGGGAGGCTTGCCATGCCCGTACGCCGCCTCAACCATGCTGTGCTCTACGTCCACGACCTGGCCAGCGCGGTGGATTTCTACACCACAACGCTGGGGTTCGAGGTCCGGACCGAGATCGAGGGCCAGGCCTCCTTCCTCCGGGCACCCGGCTCGGCGAACGACCACGACCTGGGGTTGTTCGGCATCGGCGGGGCCCCGATCCCGGCCGGCGTCGCGCCGCGGGCCGGGCTCTACCACCTGGCATGGGAGGTGGGCACGCTGACCGAGCTGGATGAGATCCGCCGGGCGCTCGACGCCCGCGGCGCGCTGGTCGGTGCCAGCGACCACCGGGTGTCCAAGTCCCTGTACGCGAAGGATCCGAGCGGGATCGAGTTCGAGGTGATGTGGCGGGTACCGGCGGAAGACTGGGAGGCCGAGCTGCAGCAGGGCGCGATGATCGCCCCGCTGGACCTGGACGCCGCCCTGGCCCGGTGGGGCGACCGGGCGACCGGCGCGGCCGCCGGCTCGGTCACCTGACCCTCCCGCCTCCACCCGGACCCCGGGTGGCACCAGGATGGCCACGCGCAATTTGTAGGCGACCGCGGCTGCGGCGGGCGGGGTCCGCCGGGCGCGGCAGGGCCGGTTCAGCGGCGGCGGGTCACCCGGATCTTCGACTGGGGGTGCTGCCCCTCCCAGTC
>DAITAE010000757.1:0-2019 GCA_036824445.1 Streptosporangiaceae bacterium
TCGCCGACGACAACCGGGAGAGCCTGATCTGGACCAAGGAGCAGCTGCTCGCCCCGCTGGAGCCGGGCATGGAGACGCCGCCGCACCCGATGCGGCTTGGCGCCAGCGAGCGGGACTACTATCTGCTCGGTTCCATCCCGGTGGCCACGGGGAGCGAGACGGAGCCGGCGGCCAGCGGGGCGGACTCCCCCGAAGGCTGGGCGGGTGTGCCGTCGAGGGACGAGCTGGCCGCCGCGGCCGGTGAGGCGGCGGACGCGCAGGGCGGTGGCGGCCGGCCGGGGGAGCAGGAGTGAACGCGCACATGGTGCTGGCCGCAAGCACCGCGACGTCGACCACCACGTCCGTGGTGTTCTGGGTGCTCGCCGTCGTGTCGGTGGTGGCCGCGCTCGGGATGATCCTGTCCCCGCGGGCGGTGCACTGCGCGGTGCTGCTCGCCGTGGTGATGCTCTCGCTGGCGGTGCTGTACGCGACGGCGGGCGCGCCGTTCCTGGCGGCCGTGCAGATCATCGTCTACACCGGCGCGGTGCTGATGCTCTTCCTGTTCGTGATCATGATCGTCGGGGTGAGCGCGGCCGACTCGCTGCACGAAACCATCCGGGGCCAGCGGCTCGCCGCCGGCCTGGCCGCCATCGGGTTCCTGGTGCTGCTGATCCTGATCGTCGGCCACGCGGCGATCGGCCCGGCGTCACCCGCCCAAGCCAGCTACGGGGCGGGCAACGTGAACAGGATCGCGACCCTGATCTTCACCCGGTACTTCTTCCCGTTCGAGGTCACCAGCGCGCTCCTGATCACCGCGGCGCTTGGCGCCATGGTGCTGGCGCACCGGGAGCGGACCAGCCCGAAGCAGACCCAGCGCGATCTGTCCCGGCTGCGGGTGGCGGGCTCGCACCCGGCACCGCTGCCGGGGGCGGGGACCTATGCCCGCCACAACGCTGTGGACTTCCCGGCGCTGCTGCCCGACGGCACCCCGGCGGCGCTGTCGGTCAGCCCGGTCATCGCCGGGCGGGCCGGCGCGCGGGAGGCGGTGAGCGAGGCTCTCCGGGAGGCGGCCGGTGCGCTGCCGGCCGGCCCGTCGGTCGAGGCCCAGCCTGACCGCCCGGCCGAGCCCGGCCCGGCAGGCCTGGGCCAACCGGTCCAGCCCTCTCAACCGGCCGGCGAGGACGCGAACGGGAACGGGCAGGAAGGGCCGCGATCATGAGCCCGGGCAACTATGTGGCGCTCGCCGTGATCCTGTTCGTGATCGGCGCAGTCGGCGTCCTCGTGCGCCGCAACGCGATGGTCATCTTCATGTGTATCGAGCTGATGCTGAACGCGGTCAACCTGGCGTTCGTCGCCTTCGCGCGCCTGCACGGCCTGGTGGACGGCCAGGTGGTCGCGTTCTTCGTGATGGTGGTCGCGGCCGCGGAAGTGGTCGTGGGACTGGCGATCCTGATGGCGATCTTCCGTACCCGCAGGTCCGCGTCGGTGGACGACGCGAACCTGCTGAAATATTGACCGGAGGGCTCCGGGGGGTCGTCCCCCCGGGCCGGCACTCTGAGAGGTTGCAGTGACAGGCAATCTTGCTGGCCTGCACGCGGTCGCGGCACCGGACATGGTCCCGCTGGCCGCGACCGGCGCCCAGAGCGCGGCGTGGCTGCTGATCGCGTTCCCGCTGGCCGGCGCGGCGCTGCTGCTGCTCGGCGGCAGGCGGACCAACCGCATCGGGCACCTGGTCGGGGTGGCCATGCCGCTGGCCTCCTTCGTCTACGGGGTGGTCATCTTCTTCGCGATGCTCGGCTACCCGTCCAGCCAGCGCAGCAGGGAGCTGACGCTGTTCACCTGGATCCACGTGGCTCGCTTCGATGTGCCCGTGGGCCTCTTGATCGACCAGCTGTCCATCTGCTTCGTGCTGCTGATCACCGGGGTCGGCTCGCTGATCCACATCTTCGCGGTCGGCTACATGTCGCACGACCCGGAGCGGCGCCGCTTCTTCGGGTACATGAACCTGTTCGTGGCCTCGATGCTGCTGCTGGTGCTGGC
>DAITAE010000244.1:0-7014 GCA_036824445.1 Streptosporangiaceae bacterium
GTCCCGGTCACGCTCACCAGCCCGCTCTCGGCCTGGAGAATCAGGTCGAAGCCGCTCCTGCCCGCGTCCGGGCCCACGTCCCCGTAGCCGGAGATCGAGCCGTAGACCAGCCGGGGATACCGGGCGTGAACGGACTCCCAGTCCAGTCCGTGCCGCGCCAGGCTGCCCGGCCGGGAGTTCTCCATCAGCATGTCGGCCGACGCCAGCACGGGCTCGAGTGCCTGCCGCCCGGCCGGCGTCCGGAAGTCGATGGCCACGCTCCGCTTGCCCGCGTTCAGCGCCAGGAACAGCGCCGACTCCCCGCCGACGCGCTCGGTGCCCTGCCACCGGTACGGATCCCCCGGCGGTACTTCGATCTTGATGACGTCCGCGCCCATGGCGGCGAGCAGCATGGTCGCCTGCGATCCGGAAACGAAGCGGGTGAGATCCAGCACCCGCAGGCCACTCAGCAGCCCGGTCACCACGGCGACGGCTCCCGGAACTCGCCGAACGCCTGCCGGAACGTCTCGCACATCTCCCCCACCGTCGCGCCGGCCCGGGCGGACTCGACCAGCGCGGGCAGCACGTTCCGTCCGTGGTCCGCGTCGTGGCGCAGCCGGCCCAGCGCCCGCGCACAGGCGGCACCGTCGCGCGCCGCCACCCGCTGCCGGGTCCGGGCGATCTGCCGTTCCGCGATCCCCGGGTCCAGCTCGAACAGGTCAGGTTCCGGTTCGCCGTCCTCGGCCACGAAGGTGTTCACCCCGACCTTGGCCCGCCGCCCGGCGGCGACCTCCAGTTCGGCCCGGTAGGCGGCCTCGGTGATCCAGCGCTGGGGAAGGCCCCGCTCGATGGCGCGCACCGCCCCGCCGGCGTCCTCGATCTTGGCCAGGACGTCCGTGGCCCGGGTTTCCATCTCGTCGGTCAGGTGCTCGACGAAGAAGGACCCGGCGAGCGGGTCGGCGGTGCGGGTCACCCCGGTTTCCAGGGCGATGATCTGCTGGGTGCGCAGCGAGAGCGTCACCGCTTCCTCGCTCGGGATCTCGAACGCCTCGTCGTAGCCCATGACGTGGATCGACTGGGCACCGCCCAGCACCGCACCCAGGCACTGGATGGTGGACCGGACCACGTTGTTGAGCGGCTGCTGCGCGGTGAGCGTGGTCCCCGAGTTCCCCGAGAAGAACCGGAGCCTGGCCGCGGCCGGGCTTGCCGCGCCGAACCGGTCGGTGGCGATGCGGTACCAGAGGCGGCGCGCCGCCCGGAGCTTGGCGACCTCCTCGAACAGGTCCAGCGTGGTCGCGAAGTGAAAGGACAGCCGCGGCGCGAAGGCGTCGAACGCCAGCCCTCTGCCGGTCAGCTCCTCGCAGTAGGCGACCGCTGAGGCCATCGTGAGGCCGAGTTCGGTCACCGCGTCGCAGCCGGCCTCGCGCGCGTGGTACCCGGTGATCGAGATCGGGTTGAAGTTCGGCAGGAGGTCGGTGGCGAACTCGACCACGTCCGCCACGAGCCTCATGGAGGGTCCCGGCGGGAACACGTAGGCCTTCCGGGCGAGGAATTCCTTGAGGATGTCGTTTTGCAGGGTGCCCTTGAGCTGGCCCGGCCGCACGCCTTGCCGCTCCGCCGCGACCAGGTAGGTGGCGAGGATGATCGGGGCCGTGGCGTTGATGGTGAAGTTGACCGAGACCCGGTCCAGCGGCAGGCCGGCGAACAGGTCCACCATGTCGTCGGCGGTGTCGATGGCGACCCCTACCCGCCCGACCTCGGCCCGCGCCATCTCGTGCGCGGAGTCGTAGCCGAGCTGAGTGGGCAGGTCGAACGCGACCGAGAGCGCGGTCTGCCCGCGGCCGATGAGGAAGTGGAAGCGGGCGTTGGTCTCCTCCGGGGATCCATAGCCGGCGAACTGGCGCATGGTCCAGAGCTGACCGCGGTACATGGACTCGTACGGGCCCCTGGTGAACGGCGGCTCGCCCGGCCGCCCCAGGCGCGCGGCGAGGGCATCCGGGCCGCCGGCCACGTCCTGCGCCGTGTAGACCGGCGCGACCGGGATCCCCGAGTCGGTGGTGACCGGCGGTCCGGGTGGGCCGGGCGGGCCGGATGAGTGGTTCCCCGCCCGGACGCCTGGCACGTGCCGGGCCTTCACCGCGCTGCCATCTCTGCGCTCGCCAGCATGAGGACACCCTCCACCACGCCCGGGAGCGGGGTGCCCACGGCGAACACGCCCGCGACGCCGAGCCGTCGCAGCGCGGCGGCGTCCCGGGGTGGGATCGTTCCGCCGACGGCGAGCGGCGCGTGGACGCCGGCGGCGCGCATCGCGGTGAGCAGCTGCTCAGCGATCGGCAGGTGTGCCCCGGAGAGCACGGAAATCCCGATCACGTCGGCATCCTCGGCCACCGCGGCCGCGACGATGTCCGCGACCGGCACCCGGAGCCCCAGATAGATCACCTCGGCCCCGGCGTCCCGGAGCGCCATGGCGACGACCTTGAGCCCGCGGTCGTGCCCGTCCAGCCCGGGCTTGGCCAGCACTATCCGAGCACCAGTCACTGAACGGCCCCTTCGATCATCACGGCACGGCCGTCGAGCTCGAGCGTGGCGTCGCGCATCACGCAGTCGAGATGCGCGACCGCGTTCACCTCGCCGCCGTAGGCGATCGAGTTCCCCAGCGCGATGTGCGCGGTGCCGCGCGCCGACTCGGTCTCCATCGGTACCGAGCAGATCGTCCCGGCCGGGTTGAAGGCGACCGAGACCTCGGCCAGGTTCGTCATCCGCTCGTCCGCGCAGCGCTCCAGCATGCTGGTCAGCCGGGCACGCTCGGCGCCCTCGATCCCCACCATGCGACCGTCCTCGATATGCAGGGCAACGGCACCGGCGAGCGGGCCCCGTCCCATGAACAGCAGGTCACCGTCGATCACCACGGTCCCGGAGGCCGTTCCCTCGACCGGCGCCGTGCCGGACTCGATGTCCGGCGGCGCCATGTAGGCGCCGGGCTCCCTGGCCATCCCGTGCAGGACCCGGCCGGGACGCCCCTCCACCGACCCGCGAAGGCTGGTTCCGCCACGGGTGGTCAGCCGGAACTCGCGGGCCGAGCCCCACGCCCGCCCCACCCGCTCCGCGTCGGCCCGCAGCCGCTCGAAGTCGACGTCGAGCGGGCCGCCGGGCCGGAAGGTCTCGACCCGCACCCCGGGCATCGCGAGGTACCGGACCCCGCGCTCGGTGGCGCTGCGGCGGGCCCGGCTGGACCCGATGAACAGGCTGGTGAGCTCGATGACGGCGCCCGCCTCCAGCATCATCGCCGCCACCGCGCCGGGCGGTTCCGCGCCGGGCAGGTGCGGCGCCGGCATGCGGGCCACGAGCGGGATCCCATCGCGTGCCGCTACCGATTCGGCCAGCCGGCTCACCACGCCGTCGTCGGTCCCGTCGTCGGTGAGCAGCACCACCTGCTCGCCGGCGCGGACCCCGAGGCACTGATCGAGCAGGTTGTCGAACCCGTCCGCGCTCATCGTCCCCCCGCGGCATATCCTGCCTCGTTGGCGTCCGGGTGACCGGTCAGGGCCAGCGCGGCGAACATCGCGTACACCTTGGTCGCCTCGTGGATGTCCGCGACCGGCAGGTGCTCGTCCGGGCAGTAGACCGGCGGCCCGCCCGGGCCGAAGATGACCGTGGGCACCTTGTCGCCGAAGCTCGCCGTGTCGCCGAGCCAGTTCTCGGTGACAAGCGCCGGCTCCCGGCCCCGTACCAGCCGGACCGCCTCGGTAGCCAGCCGGACCACCGGGTCGTCCGGCTTGGCCAGGTAGCCGTTCTTGACATCGGCGAGCACGACTTCTGCGGCGAACCGCTGGTCCGCCAGCCGGGCCTCGGACAGGCAGCGCTCGATCTCCGCGCGGACCTGTTCGGTGGTCACGCCCGGCTGCGGGCGGCAGTCCACCCGGATCACGCACTCGTCGGGGATCATCGAGGGCCCGCCGGGCGGCAGCCCCCCGTAGATGCGTCCCGGGACGATGTACGTCTCGGCCCCGAACAGCTCCGCCACCCCGTCGGCGAGGTCAGGCTCCAGCCTGGAGCGGTCCAGGGCCAGCACCGCCTGGGCGGCCAGCACGTTGGCGTTGACCGCGGCGTGCTTGTGGCAGGTGTGGGCCGAGCGGCCCCGGACGGTCACGTCGAAGTAGTACCGGCCCCGGTGCCCCAGGCACACCTGGTTGCCGGTGAGCTCGCCGAGCAGGCACAGGTCCGCCTGGTGGGTGTCGAAGTAGGCGATCGAGCCGGCTTGCTCCCCCATGTGGTCCGCGACCGCGGCCATCGCAACCGTTCCCGAGAACGGCAGCTGGCTGGCCCTCACCGCCTCGATCGCGACGATCTGGCAGGCCAGGGCCGCCTTCATGTCCATGACACCATGGCCGTAGACGGCTCCGTCGATGAGGTCGCCCGAGAACGGGGCCGCCCGCTGCCAGCCGTGGGACTCGGGCTTGGTGTCCAGGTGACCGGTCAGGACGACTCGCGGCCCCGGCCCGAAGCTGACCTCTCCGAGGGCGTTGGGCCGCCCCGGGAGCACGTCCTGCAGCTCCACCGAGCCGAAGCCGGACGCGTGCATGGCCGAGGCGAGGAATCCCGCCAGCTCTCCCTCGCCGCCAAGCACGCTGGGGATGCGGCAGACCTGCCGCACGAGCTCCACGGCCCGGTCGAGGTCGAGATTGCCCAGTACCGCACCGGCCAGCCCTGGGTTGACGATGTCCACGGTCATCCGCTCTCTTAATATCCGATATCAGATCTTATATTCGCACCGCGCAGCTGGCCAGAGACGCGGGCCCGCAGGTCAGCAGCTATACGGCAGGTACTTGTCGGTGGAGATCAGCGCGGCGTTGGGGGTGACCTTGATGAGCTTGTTCTGCTTCATCCAGTCGCCGAAGCTCTGCCAGGACGCCTCGTTGATGCAGCCGGTCTTCTGCCCGGCCGGTGGTGCCAGCAGCGTGAGCGTGTAGGGCACGCTGCGCTGCAGGAACGCGACCTTGTACTGGGACACCTGCTCCATGATCTGGGTGGCACCGGAGGGGTCCTTGCGGGCGGCGTTGGTCCCCGCCACGAGCGACTTCACGAACCGGCGCACCGCGTCCGCGTACGCCTTGTCGGAGGCGAGCCGGTTCCGGTTCGCGACCAGGACCAGCTCGGCGTAGCTCGGGACGCCGAGCGCCGACGCCGGGAACACCGTCGGCTTCTGCCCCGACTCCTGGGCGATCTGGATGGCCTCGACGTTGCGGTAGCCGCCGATGATCCCGTCCACCTTGCCGGACAGCAGCGAGGGGACGAGGTTGAAGCCCACGCTCACGTTGGACACCTGGGAGGGTTTCAGCCCGGCGGTCTTCACAAAGGTCGTGTAGATGGCACCGTCGCTCGGGATGCCGGTGATGCCGACCTTCTTTCCCTCCATCTGCGACAGGCTGGTGACGTGGTCCTTGGCCGTCACGATCAGCGAGTTGAGCGGCACCGGGACGATCGTCGCCACCGCCGTGACCGGCAGGTTCTCCTGCTGGCCGTAGTACATCTCCGACTCGTACGAGATGGCCAGGTCCACCTTGTTGAGGCCGACCAGCTTGATGGGGTCGGCGGCGTTCGATGGCGTCAGGAAGTTCACGGTCAGCTTGTTGCCGCTGAAGATCCCCTTGTTCTGCGCGTAGTACAGCGCCACGTGGTCGGGATTGGGCACCCAGTCCAGTTCCACCTTGAGGGTGGCGGGCTTGGCGGCCGGTGAGGAGCCACCCCCGCCTGCGGTCGGGGTGGTGCTGCTGCAGGCAGCCACCAGGGCCGTCGCCAGCGCAAGCAGGGCGGCGGCATAGAGCCGTGGAGTCTTTGCGTTCACTGCGCCCGTCCTTCCGGTCGTTCTGAGGGGCTTTGCCCTGTTGCCAGCAGTTGTTCGCCGCCTGCGGACGCAGGAGCGATGGGTAAGTTCACGCCGACTCCCTCCTCGGTGCCCATGGGACAAGGATCCGCTCTAGCAGCGAGACCAGGCCGAACAGGACGAGGGAGATCACCGTGAGGATGAGGATCGCCGCGAAGATCCGCGACGTGAGCAGGTTCGGGGTGGCCGCGAGCATGACGTAGCCGAGGCCGGCGTTGGAGCCCGACCACTCGCCGAACACGGCCCCGATCGAGGCGAACGTCGCCGCGATGCGCATGCCGGAGAAGAAGGAAGGCAGCGCACCGGGGAACTCGACGCGCCGGAAGATCCCCCAGCGCGTGGCGTCGAGCGTGTACATCATGCGGATGAAGTCGTCGTCGACCGCCCGCAGGCCGTCGAGGCCGTTCACGACGATCGGGAAGAAGCAGATCAGCGCCACGATCACGAGCTTCGGCAGGATCCCGTAGCCGAGCAGGATGACCAGGATCGGGGCCAGCACGATGATCGGGATGGTCTGGGAGCCGATGAGGATGGGATACATGGCCCGGCGCAGCGGCCCGTACAGGTGCAGGAGCACCGCCAGGCCGACGCCCGCCACGGTGGCGATCACGAACCCGATCAGCACCTCCCGCAGGGTGACCCACATCGCCGGCCAGAGGATGACCCAGTCCGTCTTGAGATCGGCGAGGATCTCGGTGGGAGACGGCAGCAGGTATTCGGGGACGTGCGCGGCGCGGACGATGACCTCCCAGGCCACCAGGATCGCGACGATGAGGGCGATCGCGCTCGCGTACTTCCGGCTCATCGAGCGCAGCCGCTTGCCAAGCGTCGGCCGGGCGGCGGGAACGAGCAGATCTTCCTCGCTCAGCTGCGGCGGAGCACCCGCGCTCACCCGATCGCCTCCAGTGCCTGTTCCTTGAGGGCCACGAACTCCGGGCTGGTCACGATCTCCCGCCGGGGGGACTCGGTCGGAAAGCCGGCCGTGAGAACCCGGACCACCCGGCCCGGCCGGGCCGAGAGCACCACGACGACCTTGCTCAGCAAGAGCGCCTCCTCCACGTCGTGCGTGACGAGCAGGACCGTCCGCGGCACGTCGCCGAGGGCCCGCAGCAGCCACTCCTGCATCTGGGCCCGGGTGATCGAGTCGAGCG
>DAITAE010000758.1:0-2016 GCA_036824445.1 Streptosporangiaceae bacterium
GCCTGCGCCAGTGCTCGGTGCCCAGCGCGTCACAGATCTCCCACAGGTAGGCGCAGCACAGGATCGCGGCGAAGACCTCGAACACCCACAGCAGCAGCCCGCCAACGGTGCTCGCGAACCCGAGGTTGCTGGCGAACGTCCAGTCCAGCGCGTACGTGAGATAGATGACGAACAGGAACACCGTCGACGCCCAGGCCAGGTGGGCGCGGGCGTTCCACCGCCGCGTGACCGGCAGCCAGACCAGGCTCGCGAACGCCACGCCCGCGATCGCGGTACCCAGGTTGGGTCTTGACACCCCGAGCAGCCTCAGCCCGCCCGCCACCACCGCGATCAGCAGCACGGTGCCCACCACAGCCAGCACGAACCGGCGGATGGCCGACCAGGTCCCGGTTGCCCGGGTACGCCGCCGTGCGGGCAGGAACAAGGAGGCGGAGCCCACCGGCGCCGCCACGATCGCCGCCAGCAGCAAAGTCTCAAGCATGCCTGCCCCAACCCTCCACTTCCGCTCCGTTCTCCTCACCAATCCCGGTGGGTCCATGCGGGGCAGGTGCAGAATACGGCCGCGGCGGGACCGGTCAGGCCGTTATCGTGCCAGCGGCAGCCGCCGGCGAGCAGGCGTTACTTCTCGCCGAGCGCCTTCGCCAGTTCGTCGCGGCCCATCCTCGACCGGCCCGGCAGGTCACGCCGCTTGGCGATCTCGTACAGCTCCGCCCGGGTCTTGGGCGAGGCCGCGCCGGTGCGCCGTCGCTGGGCCACTGCGGCGCCCTGTTTCCCCAGCGCGGTGCGGGTCTTCTCCGGAAGGTGCGCGATCGTCCTTTTGGCGGTCGCGGCCTGCTGGGCCTTCTTCACGTTGGCGGTCGAGGCCCGCCGGGTCCTCGTCGCCCCGGCGGTGGCGCCTTGCCGGGTCTTCGCCGCGCTGGACGTCGCGGCACGCCGAGTCCTCGTCCCGGCGACGGTCGCGCTTCCCTGGGCCTTCTCTGCGCTGGCGGCGGCGGTCTTCTGGGCCTTCTTCGCGCTCTTCTTGGCCGCCTTTTCGGCCTTCCGGGCCGCCTTTTCGGCCTTCTTATCCGCCTTTTTCTGCTTTTTCTTTGCCATCGTCCCTCGATTCCGTGGCCTGTATTGCCCGCCGCCGGCCGGCTGTCTTACGGGCGCCGGTAAGGAGGCAGGGGTTGAGTGTAGCTGCCCTACCCGCCGCTCAGGCCGACTGGACGGCCCGGGCCCGCGGCACTTACGCCGGGTTGCCGGATATTGACGGCTCGTGGATCAGCCAGCGCCGGGCTACGTATTTGCCGGCCTCCCAGAGGATCAGCAGCGCGACGGCGGGGATGAGTGCCCAGCCGAATTGGCGCAAGTTGATGTCGGTGGTGCCGAGCAGGCGGTGAAAGACATCCATCTGGGTGACGAGCACCGCGAGGACGAACTCCCCCAGTATGGCGTAGTTCATCTGCTTGCTGTCGAAGGTGGCGGTGGTGAGCGCGGTGTCGGTCTGGCTGCGGCACTCGACCGCGGCCACGATCAGGCACAGCGCGAAGGCGGTGAACGCGATCGAGTTGCCGATGTGTTCGCTGTGGAATTGGGAGGTGCCGAGCTGGATGAGCGTGAGCAGGCCGATGGTGATGGCCAGGCCCACCAGCCCGACGGTGACGAGCACCGGGGTGGTCAGCACCGATTCGCCCCGCGGCCGGGGCCTGCGGCCCATGAGCCCGGGGGTTTCCCGGTCGAAGCCGAGTGCGAAACCGAACGGGGCGTTGACGATGAAGTGGATCCACAGCACCTGCGCGGGCGTGAACGGCTCCCCGTTGGCGATGTTGAACAGGGTCGCGCCCAGGAACGTCAGGACGAAGGCAACCAGCAAGATCAGTACGAAACGGATGTACTTGGTGAGGTTGTCATAGATCTTGCGGCCCTGCTCCACCGCGAACACGATCGTGGCGAAGTTGTCGTCGGACAGGATCATCCGTCCGGCGTTCTTGGCGACCTCGGTGCCGGTGCCCATGGCGATCCCGATGTCGGCGG
>DAITAE010000245.1:0-6985 GCA_036824445.1 Streptosporangiaceae bacterium
AGGATCAGGTAGCGGAGCTGGCCGGGCGGGGAGGTCCCGGCGGGAGGGTTTGCTGTGACGGGGAGCCATTTCAGCCCGATCGCGAAGATCACGATGAGCACGATCCCGGAGACGAACTCCGGAACGGACGTGAGCGAAAGTCCCGTCACGCTGATGCTCCGGTCGATCGCCCGGCCGCGGTAGAGCGCGGCCAGCACCCCGCCGAGGATGCCGAGCGGAACCACGATCACGAAGGCCACCGCCGCCAGCTTGAGCGAGCGCCCGAGCGCCGGGAACAGGAACGTGCTGACCGGCGCGCGGAACTGGTACGAGGTGCCCAGATCGCCGTGGACGATGCCCGTCACCCAGGTCCAGTACTGGCTGATCAGCGGGCGGTCGGCGCCGATCGAGTGGTTCAGCACCTCCACGGCGTGCTGGGACGCGAACGGGCCGAGGATCGCCCGGCCCGGGTTGCCCGGCAGTATGGACCCCGCGAAGAAGATGATGAAGCTCAGCAGGACCAAGGTGAGCAGCGCCAGCCCCAGCCGTTTCAGCAGGTACTGCGTCACTCCCCCTCCGTTTCCGGTCCTTTGGGCCCTTCGGGTGTGGTGAGGATGGGAGGTCCCTAACTCCTTAGGACAGCGCTTGATTCTTACCCGGTGCGCTCGGCTGCGCAACGGGCACCGGGTTGTGTTATGCCTTCGAAACCAGCGCTTATGCGGTGCCGACGCAGGCTGACCGGCCATTGCCGTGGGCATGGCGTCGGTCGCGGCGCGGCGATCGGTGGGGGATAGTCAGCCTGTGCGCACAGAGCCGCCAGGAATGCATAACGAGAATGCTGGGCGGGCCCAGACAGGCTTCCTCACCGGTGCGGCGGTGCTCGTCACCGGCGCCGCCTCCGGGATCGGCCTGGCCGTCGCGGTCCGCTGCCTGTCCGAGGGCGCGACCGTCGCCGCCCTCGATCGCGACGGCCCGGCCGTGAGCCAGGTGGTCGCCGGGCTCCCGGTCGGTGCCCGGGACCACGCCATCGCCGTCCATGCCGACGTCGCCGATCCGGACCAGGTGCGAACCGCCGTCGCCACCGCTGGGGAAGGGCTGGGCCGGCTCACCGCCGTGGTCAACGTGGCAGGAATCGGCGGCTACACCGGTGATATCGGCCAGACCAGCCCGGCGGACTGGGCACGCACCCTGGCGGTGAATCTGTCGGGCACGTTCCACGTCTGCCGCGCGGCGCTCCCGCTGCTGCGGGCCAGCGGCACGGGTCAGCGCGCTACCGGCACGGGTCGGCGGGCCAGTGGCACGGGCCGGATCGTCAACGTGAGCTCCCAGTACGGCCTGGTGGGCGGGGCGGGCAGCCCCGCCTACTCCGCGGCCAAGGCGGGGGTGATCGGCCTCACCCGCGCCATGGCGGTGGACCACGCCGCCGAGGGCATCCTGGTCAACTGCGTCTGCCCGGGCCCGATCGACACGCCGATGCTGCGCGCCTCCGCCGGCCACGGCGAGCTGGCGGGCCGTGAGGCCGCCCGGACGGCAGGCCGCGTCCTGCTCGGCGGGCCGGGGCGTCCCGAGGACGTCGCCGGTGTGATCGCCTTCCTGCTCGGGCCCGATGCCGGCTTCCTGACCGGGGCGGTGCTCACCTGCGACGGTGGGTGGACCGCCGGCTGACCACGTTGCTGGCTGGCGTGGGTCCCGGTCAGGGCGTCCCGACCGGGACCGCCCGGGAGGTCTCCAGTGCACGCTCGGCCGCGATGGCCACCGCGAGCGTGGCGGCCGCGTCCGGTGGCGTGCAGACCACTGCCGCCGGGTCGTGCTCGCTGACCGCGAGCAGGAAGCGGCGCCACGACCGCTCGAGCGGAGGAGACGCGGAGCGGCGGGAGACCTGCTGCCCGTTGCTCACGCCGGTGAGGGTGAAGTCGGGGTCGAGATCCATCCTGAGCGTGGCGTCGGACGCGATGATGTCCAGGCCGTAGCGGCCCGGCTGGCCCGGCTTGGTCCAGGCGACCACGACCGTCGCCAGCGCGCCGGAGGCGAGCTCGAGCAGCATCGTCAGGGCGTCGTCAATGTCCCCGGCCTCCCCGGCACTGCGGGCCAGCCGGACCCGCCCGGAGGCGGCCTGGACGGAGACCACCTCACCCGCCACGGTCCTGGCCAGGTCCAGGTGGTGGCTGCCGCGCTCCAGGAGGTTTCCGCCGCCCGCGCGCATGTCCACGAACCATGGCCGGCTCTGGGTCGGCCCGATGCTGGTTCCTACCAGGAGCCCGATCTGCTGGCCCGCCAGCAGCCCGGGCAGATCGTCGAGCAGGTCGAGCGCATGCCACTGGTAGCCGACCGCGCAAACGGTGCCGGACCGCTCGGCCGCCGCCACGATCTCCGCCGCGTCCTCGGACGTGCGGGCGATCGGCTTCTCCAGGTACACGGGCAGCCCGTGGCCGAGCGCGGCGACCGCCGGCTCCCGGTGGGCCGCCGGCGGGACGCAGACGATGAGCGCCCCGAGGTCTTCGCGGTCGAGCAGGTCGCGCCAGTCCTGATAGGTGCGGGCGCCGGTGCCTTCGGCCAGCGCCTCGGCCCGCTCGCGGTCGAGGTCGCATATCGCGACGAGCTCGGCTTCGGCGAGGGAACCGAGGACCCGCCGGTGCTCCTGCGCTATCCACCCGGCCCCGATCATGCCCACGCTGATGGTGTCCACGGGTCAGCTCCAGGGGAACGGCGAGTTGCTCACCGGGTGCAGGTCTCCGGTGCGGTACCGGCCGAACCGGAATGGCTCGAGGAGCCCTTGCTGCTCTCCGAGGAGCTCCTTCGCGACCAGGGCGCCGACGCCGATCATCTTGAACCCGTGATTGGAGTCGGCGATCACGTAGGCGTTCTGGCGGAACACGTCGAAGACCGGGAAGCTGTCCGGGGTGAAGGCGCCGATGCCGCCACTGGGATCGTGCCGGTAGAGGTGCCGTTTGCCCTGAAACCTCTTGTGGCAGTGCGCCAGCCCCGACGTCCACATCCGCACGAAGTCTTCCTGCACGGTGAACTCGGGGCTCGCCGGGCCGTACGGATCGATGGCGATGTTCGCCGCGGGCTTGTCGACCACGTTGGGTGAGGCCCCGCCCTGCAGCCCGGCGAAGTTGAAGTCCGGCTTGTAGTAGATGCCCCACAGCCGGTCGGTGATCAGGTCGCCGCTGATGTCGTCGTAGAGCGGTGCGTCGGAGTCCACGTGCGTGACCGGCGGCATCTCGCCCCGGCTATCGGTGAACTCCGTCGGCTCGATCCCGAGCGTGCCCTCCTGCAGCGCCCAGTAGGTCCACATCGGCCGGTCCGTGCCCCCGGTGCCGCCGGGCTCCGCCACAGTGATCTGTTCCGGCAGGTCCAGCCAGGCCCACAGATCGCGGATCCACGGCCCGGCGCCGACCACAAGCTGGTCGCAGGCAACCGTGCCCTGGTCGGTTTCGACCGAGACCACCGCGCCTCCCGCCATTCCCAGCCCGGTGACGCGGACGCCGGCCGCGATCAGCACCCCCTCGGCTTCCGCCTTTGCCGCCAGGCCACGGACCGCGCGGATGTTGTTCGCGTACCCGCCCTTCTTCTCGTGCAGGACGGTGGTGATCCCGGGCGCCTGCCAGTCCTCGAACATGTCGGTCAGGTAGCGGTTGCAGTCGCGCTCGCCTTCCACGAGCACGGACGGGTAGCCGATCGCCTTCTGCTCGCTGAAGATCTTCGCGACGTCCTCGGACATCGCCTCCGGCGCGATCTGCAGGAAGCCGACCGGATGGTAGGAAAACGCCTCGGGGTCCGACTCCCACACCGACACCGAATGTGCCATCAGCTCGCGCATTGCAGGCTGGAAGTAGTTGTTGCGGACGGTGCCGCACGCGATGCCGGTGGCGCCGGCGCCGACTCCGGTCTTGTCGAGGACCAGGATGTCCTCACCCCCGCCGAGACCGCGCGCGCGGAGTTCCCGCGCCAGATGCCAGGCCGTGGACAGTCCGTGGATGCCTGCACCGACGACGACGTACCGGCTGTGAGTGGGGACCATGGCACCTGCCTTCCAGATCGACGGCGCTGCGGCAGCGCAATACGTTCATAAGGTAGCCCGGATCGCGCCTGCGGCCAGAGCCGCCACCGGCGAACGGAACGCCGTACACGCCGCTATGGCTCCTGGGCGGCTGTGCAATCCGTTGCGGGTGGGGCACCCTGGGCAAAGATAGAAATACCTCCGGAAGGGAGTCCTATGGCCCGCGAATCGCTGGTGGCGGTCAGCTACCCGGTGGACGATGAATTCACCCGGATCAACACCGGCGTGCTCGACGGTGCGGCCAGGGTCGTTTTCCTGCATGGCCGGCCGGAGGAGGAGTTCCGCGAGGTCGCGCGCCAGGCTAATGTGCTCATCGGGTGGCACCTGGGCGAGGAACTGCCGGCCGGTATATTGCACGAGTTGTCCCGGCTGCAGTTCGTCCAGCTGCTGTCGGCCGGCGCTGACGCCGTGGACTTCGGCGCCATTCCGGAACGGCTGATGCTGGCCAGCAACGTGGGTGCCTACTCCGAGCCGATGGCCGAGCACGTGGTGGCGATGGCGCTCGCCCTGGCCAAACGGCTGCCACAGCGGCACGCCGCGCTCGCCAGGGGCGAATTCAGGATGTGGGATCCCGTGCTCACCCTGGACGGCGCGGTCTGCGCGATCCTGGGCCTCGGCGGCATCGGCAAGGCCACCGCCCGCCTGATGCGGGCCTTCGGGATGCGCATCCAGGCGGTCAACTCCACCGGCCGCACCAGCGAGCCGGTCGAGTTCATCGGCACGCTGGACGACCTGGATCAGGTGCTCGCCGCCGCGGACGTGCTCGTCATGGCCTTGCCGCTGATCAAGGCCACTCATGGCCTCATCGGTGCGCGGGAGCTGGGGCTGATGAAGCCCACCGCGATCCTGGTCAACGTGTCCCGGGCGGCCATCGTGGACGAGCGGGCACTCTATGAGCACTTGCGGGACCAGCCCGAGTTCTGCGCCGGGATCGACACCTGGTGGCACGAGCCGACCCCAGGCTCGGGGTTCTCCACCCGTTATCCCTTCTTTGACCTGCCCAACATGATCGGGTCTCCGCACAATTCGGGCATTGTGGATGGCGCCCTTGAGTTCGGGGCAGGCAAAGCCGCGGAGAACGTACGGCGTTTCCTGGACGGCGAAGCCGTGATCGGAGTGGTCCGCCGCGAGGATTACCTGTGATCGATTGAGAGGCCCGCCAGGTTATGAGACGCTCGCCCCGACCAGACTGCCGATCAGGTAGGTGACACTGGCGGCGAGCGCGGCGAGCCCCAGCTGGCGCAGCGCCCCGCGCAGGAACGGCCGGTCGGTGAGCCGGGCCACCAGCCCGCCGCCGATGAACGCGACCACCGCCGCCAGCCCGAGCGCGGCCCACAGCTGGTCATATCCGAGCAGATAAGGAAGCAGCGGGATAAGCGCGCCGACGGCGAAGGTGGCCAGCGAAGCACCCGCCGCGGTCAGCGGTGAGGGCAACTCGTGGTGGTCGACCCCGAGTTCCTCGCGGACGTGCATGCCCAGCGCTTCCTCCGGGTTGGTGGAGACCTGCTGGGCCACCTGGTCGGCCAGGCTGCGATCGATCCCCCGGTGCCGCAACATGGCGGCCAGTTCCTCGCGCTCGGCGTCCGGGTGGATCTCCAGCTCGTGACGCTCCTTGCGGACCTCCGCCTCGACCAGCTCGTTTTGCGATGAGACGGAGACGTATTCGCCGGTGGCCATCGAAAAGGCGCCCGCCGCCAGCCCGGCCAGGCCGGTGAGGACGATGATGTGCTGCGCTCCGCCGCCCCCGCCGACCCCGGCGATCAGGGAGACGTTGGTCACCAGGCCGTCCATGGCCCCAAAGACGGCTGGGCGAAGCCAGCCGCCGGAAACGTCACGATGCTCGTGACCGGGCGCCTCGCTGTCAGTGCCGCTGGCAGCCGTCATTTTGATCATCCCTGGTCTCGTGCGCGCCCCGCTGAGTGTGGGTGCACTGCGCGGCAGGCAGGTGGCAGGCACGCGAGAAAGCCGCGGATCGCGGAAACCGGCCTCAGCAGCCCATTATTCCCGACGCACGTAGCACCGAACCGGGCCGCGGTACCGCGGCAGGATCAGGTGGCCGGGCGGACAGGTGGTGGGCGGGACTAAGTTGCCGCGGGACCAGGTGGCCGAGCGGGACCAGGTGGCCGAGCGGGACCGGGTGGCCGGGCGGGACCGGGCGGCCGGGCGGGACCGGGCGCCGAGGCAGCATGTCACCGGTGGCCGGCCTGACCACGGCGGCGCCGTCTGGATATCGTCCTCGTGCGGTGTGATTGACGCGTTCGGCAGCGGGAGGCCCACATGCTCATTGGCGAGAGTTACATCGGCGAGGGCGCCGAGGCCGCGCACGTGAACACCGTCCTCGGCGAGCGTGCCGGACCGGTCGGCGTCGCCTGGGCGACCGCACTGGCCACCCCCAGCGCCGGGCATACGCCGTTCGTCGCGGTGGTCATCCCCGGAATCCCGGTCAAGCCGATGACGCTGTTCGTCAACAAGGCTCCCATCGCAGGTGACGAGCACGGCACGCTCACCTGGGGAGCGGCGCAGGCGGGCGTCGCCGGCGGCGTCGCCGATGCGGTGAGCGAGGGGATCCTCAGCGAGGCCGACGCGGACCAGAGCCTGATCATCGCCGCGGTATGGGTCAATCCCGCCGCCAGGGACGCCGACCAGGTCTACGCGAACAACCGGGCCGCGACCCGGGAGGCGCTGCGGGCCGCTGTCGCGGGCACGCCGCAGATGGCCGAGGTGCTCGCCGCGCGGCATCGCCCGTTCAACCCGTTCTACTCGCCGCCTCGCGACAGCCAGGACCTGGCGGCCAGCGGCGCTGGCGAAGATGGCCGGGAGCATGCGGACGGTGGCGCGGGCGGCGGCGGCCACGCCCGGGAGCCAGAGCCGCAGTGAAGATCACCGCCATCCGGCTGGACCGGATGCGGCTTCCGCTGGATCCGCCGTTCCGCGCGGCCTGGG
>DAITAE010000759.1:0-2009 GCA_036824445.1 Streptosporangiaceae bacterium
CGTCATCCAGGGCCGGTACGCGGCGGTGACCGCCGAACTCGGCCTCCGCGTCCCGCCCGGCTACGACAGCCTGATGCCACAGCTGGAGGCGGCCCGGCGGGCGCTGGCCGTAGGCGCCGAACCAACCGTGCCCTGCAACAACGACCTGCTGGCGGCGAACTTCATCGACGACGGCCGCCGGATCTGGCTGATCGACTACGAGTACGCGGGCAACAACGACGCGTGTTTCGAGCTCGGCAACATCTGGGGCGAGTGTCACCTGTCCGCAGACGCCCTGGCCGACCTGGTGACCGCCTACTACGGGCGCACGCTGCGGAACAAGATCGCCCGCGCCATGCTGCTCGGGATGGTGGGCAAGTACGGCTGGACGCTCTGGGGCGCGATCCAGGCGGCCACCAGCCCGATCGAATTCGACTTCTGGTCCTGGGCGATGGAGCGCTACGAGGGCGCCGTGGCCGGCCTGACCGGCCCGGACTTCCCCCGGCTGCTCGACGACGTGCAGCGCGACGACTAGGAAGGCCGATGTCAGCCCCGACGTCACCACTGCCCTCCCGCGCCCGCGTCGTCATCATCGGCGGGGGCGTGATCGGCACCAGCGTCGCCTACCACCTGACGGCGATGGGCTGCACCGACGTTCTGCTGCTGGAGCAGGGGCAGCTGTCGTGCGGGACCACCTGGCACGCGGCTGGCCTGGTCGGGCAGCTGCGCGCGTCGGAGAGCGGCACCAGGCTCGTGCAGTACTCCACCGAGCTGTACGCGCGGCTGGAGTCGGAGACCGGCCTGTCCGCCGGGTTCCGCCGGTGCGGCGGGATCATCGTCGCCCGCACCGAGGACCGCATGGTCCAGCTCCGCCGCACGGCGGCCGTGGCGGAGGCGTTCGGCCTGGACTGCGAGATCATCGATCCGGTGCGTGCCCGGGAGCGGTACCCGATCATGGAGACGGGCGACCTGGTGGGCGCGATCTGGCTGCCCGATGATGGCAAGGCCAACCCGACGGACCTGACCTACGCGCTGGCCAAGGGCGCTCGCGCGGGCGGGGCGGTCATCCGGGAGCGGACCCGGGTGACGGGCATCCGCACCGCCGGTGGTGCGGTGACAGGCGTGACCACCGACGAGGGCGACATCCAGGCCGAGATCGTGGTCAACTGCGCCGGGCAGTGGGCCAAGCAGGTGGGCGCCTGGTGCGGCGTGACTGTGCCGCTGCATTCGTGCGAGCACTTCTACGTGGTGACCGAGCAGATCGACGGGGTCCACCGCGACCTGCCGGTGCTGCGCGACCCGGACGGCTACACCTACTTCAAGGAGGAGGTGGGCGGCCTGGTCGTGGGCGGTTTCGAGCCGAACGCCAAGCCGTGGGTCGCGCCAGACGCGCTGCCGCACCCGTTCGAGTTCCAGCTGCTGGCCGAGGACTGGGACCACTTCTCGCTGCTCATGGACAACGCCGTGGCGCGGATCCCCGCGCTCGCCCAGGCGGGCATCAAGAAGTTTTACAACGGGCCGGAGAGCTTCACCCCCGACAACCAGTTCATCCTCGGTGAGGCGCCGGAGTGCCGGAACTGCTTCGTCGGGGCCGGCTTCAACTCGGTGGGCATCGCCACGGCTGGTGGGGCCGGCCGGGCGCTGGCCGAGTGGATCCTCACCGGCGACCCCGGCCTGGACATGACCGCCAACGACATTCGCCGGTTCGCCCGCTTCAACGGCAACAATCGCTGGCTGCATGACCGGGTGGGGGAGGTGCTGGGCCTGCACTACGCGATCCCGTGGCCGAACCGGGAGCTGACCACGGCACGGCCGTTCCGCCGCTCGCCCGTGCACCACCTGCTGGCGCAGGCCAACGCCTGTTTCGGCAGCCGGATGGGCTGGGAGCGGCCGGACTTCTTCGCCCCCCCGGGCGAGCCGCCGGTCATCGAGTACTCCTGGGGCGCGCAAAACTGGCTGCCCTGGGTGGCCACCGAGCAGCGCGCGACCCGCACCGCGGTGGCGGTCTTCGACCAGACCTCGTTCTCCAA
>DAITAE010000760.1:0-2007 GCA_036824445.1 Streptosporangiaceae bacterium
CATGACCAGGCTGTCCCGCCGGTCCCACAGGCCGACCATCTCCATGACCTGCCGCATCCGTGGCGCCACCGCCGCCGTGGGCACTCCATACAGGTCGGCGTGAAAGCGCAGGTTCTGCGCGCCGGTGAGATAGTTGTCGAGCGTCGTGTCCTGGAACACCAGGCCGATGTTGCGGCGGACCGCGTCCCGCTCCGCGGTCACATCGTGGCCCGCGACCCGGGCGGACCCGCTCGTGGGGCGGGCCAGCGTGCAGAGGATCTTGATAGTCGTAGACTTCCCCGCGCCGTTCGGGCCGAGGAAGCCGAATGTCTCCCCCGTGGGCACTTCGAAGTCGATGCCGCGGACGGCCTCGATCTCGCCGTAGTTCTTGGTCAGGCCGGCGACCGTGATCGCCGGCGGCGGGCGCTGCCCGTTGCCGGTCCCCTCGGCATCGGGTGCCGGGGGCGGCAGGGCCACATCCGCGCGGCTGGCCTCCTTGCCGCCGTCCGCTCCGGCCGCGCCGTCTCCCGCGGCGCCGCGGCGACCGTGCACTGTCACCTCCACCGCCTCCCTGGGACCCATTCCGAGCCTAGGTCATGTCTCGCAGATCTCCCGCCTGCTGCGCGGCCGCATGAATCCAGCAGACGCGCCCCGGCACCACCACTGGCCGCCCCGGCCGCGCTACTCGTCGGCGGGCTCGTCGTCGGCGGGCTCGTCGTCGGCGGCGAGAATCCGGTACAGGCTACGCCGGGCGTCGGTGAGGATCTTGTGCGCCTGGGACACCTGGGCGTCGCTGCCGACCCGCACTACCTGTATGGCAGCCATGGCCACCTGCCCGAACAGGTCCCGCAGTTCGATCGCATCGTCACCGACGCTGCGCGCGACCACGTCCCAGGGCGCGCGGACCTCGTCCGGGTGTGCCGCGACGTAGGCCTGGCCCTCGGCGGTCAGCGCGTACCTGCGGCGCCCGCCCTCCGGCGTCTCGGCCTGGATCAGTGCCTCGTCCTCGAGTTGCTGCAGGGCGGGGTACACCGAACCGGGGCTCGGGCGCCAGACGCCTTCGCTGCGCTCACCGATCTCCTGGATGATCTGATAGCCGTTCCTGGGCTCCTCGGCCAGCAGCGCCAGCGCAGCGGCGCGGACGTCGCCACGCTTGACGCGCGGGCCGCGCATGAACTTCACGTCACCGAACCAGGGCCCAAGCCCGGGCGGGCCCCACCCGGGGCCCCAGCCGCCGCGCCTGCCAGGCCCACCCGGCCCCATCCGGACTCGCCGGGGGCCGCCACGCCGGTGCCTCCGGCCCTCGTGCTCGCCCTCCGCCTCCCACTCCTCATCGTGCCGGTGTCGCCGGCCTTCGTGCTCGCCGTGCATCCCCCATGCCGCTTCATCATGCATGGTCCGTGCTCCCTTCGCTCCGGCCCCGTTCACACTCATCGCGCTTACCGGTACCATCGGTTCATTTCTAGACATCTCAACGATATATCGGAGAACTCTTCAATGCAAGCCCCGGAGCCTGACGGGAGGCCGAACGGCGGCGGGGTGCTGGTCAGCCGCGGGCGTGGCGTTCGCGACGTCCGGGCCAGCCCGAAAGATGCTGGGGTGTGACCGGCGTGGGACGTGCGGGCTCGCGCGTGACCGGCGTGGGGACATGCAGGAGCCGGCGTGACCGGCGCGGGACGTGCGGCCGCCAGCGTGACCGGCGTGAGACGTGCAGGCGCCAACGTGAGACGTGTGCGGGCTCGGGCTTGGGGCGTGCGGGCGCGTGCCGGCCCCGCCGGCGCTCCCGGCCGCAACATAGCGGGTCCTGGCCCGGTCAGCCCCCGATGGCCGACATCGGCCGGGTTGGCTGGAGGAAGCCGGGCTCGTTGATCCCGTGGCCGGGCAGCTTCACCGCGACCGCCCGCCGCCAGATCCCGGCCAGGTCATCGTCGCTGGCCCCCGACCGCATCGGATCGCGCAGGTTGCTCTCCGTGCGCGCGAACAGGCAGTTGCGCACCTGGCCGTCCGCGGTCAGCCGCACCCGGTCGC
>DAITAE010000761.1:0-2007 GCA_036824445.1 Streptosporangiaceae bacterium
GGTTGACGATATGCGCCAGGCGGAAGACAAGCGTTGACCCAGGAGAACCCGGACGGCCGACGGACCGCCGGGCAGGGCCGGGGCAGCGTTGCACCCCCGACTCACCCGCTCGCGGCCTTTGTCCACCTGGACGGCTCCATGGAGGAGTTCCAGCCGCCGGGAGCAGCCGCCCTGCTCGCGGAAAGCCCGGCACTGGTCGACTACGCCCGGGCGCACGCCGAGTCCACTACCTCCCAGGCACGTTTCTTCTGGCAGCACCCCCACGGGCGGTGGCTGCGCGTGCACCTCGACCGCGCGCCGCCGGAACCGCACGGGTCCGCCGTGCTGGTCACCTTCACGCCGACGGCGCTGCCCGCCGGCCTGACGCCACGGGAGCTTGATGTCCTCACCCTCATGGCCTGCGGCCTGAGCAACACGGAGATTGCCGGCAGGCTCCACACCAGCAGCCGGACCGTATCTACGCATGTCGAGCACATCCTCGGCAAGCTCGGCCAGGCCAGCCGGGCGGGGGCTGCGGCGGTGGCGGCGGACCGCGGGTACCTCCGCTTGCCGGTGCCCGGGAGCGGTGCCCTGCCGCAAGGCATCACCATCGGGTACCTGCACGCCCGGGCGGAAGCGGGCGCGGCACCGGCGACCGCCCCCCGGCCAGCCCGGCGCCTGTGGGTACGGCGGCCGCTGCTGATCGGCTCGGCCTTCCCGCTGCGGGGGCCCGCCCGCTTCGACGGCCGGGAGATGGTGAACGGCTCGGCACTGGCGGCGGCAGAGATCAACGCCTGCGGGGGGATCGGTGGCCGCCGCGTCGAGCAGATCGTGGTCGACATGGACATCTTCTCCACGCGCGACGTGGCGCGGGCATTTCAGCAGCTCATCGACGCAGAGGTGGACGCGATCACATCGAGCTACCTGTTCGCGGGCATGGACACCGCGCGCATGCTGGCCGCCGCGTACGGGGCTCCCTACGTGCATGCCATGACCTCGGAGTCGCAGGCCCAGATCGTCCGCGACAACCACGCTGATCACGGCGGAGTATTCCAGGTTTGCCCGACGGAGCTTTACTACGGGCCGGGCTTCATCAGGTTCCTCAATGAGCTGCGGGAAGGCAGCTGGCGGCCCCCGAACCGGCGGCTGGCATTCGTGGAGACCCCGCTGCCGAGCGGGCAGATGGTGAACCAGCTGGCGATCGAGATGGCCGAGCACTCGGGCTGGCAGATCACCAGCGTCGAGACGGTCCCGGCGCTCGGCGCTGATTGGCCCGCGGTGACCGAACGCATCGAGCGGCTGAATCCGGCAGCCATCATGATCACACAGTTTCTGGCGGGCGAGCTCGCCAGCTTCCAGCGGCTGATCGTGCAGCGCCTGCCGGAGTTGCTGGTCTATGCGATCTACGCGCCCTCGGTACCGGAGTTTCTCGAGCTCGCCGGGCAGGCCAGTGAGGGCCTGGTGTGGGCTACTGTCACCGGGACGTACAGCGACCGGCTCGGCCGGCGCTTCTGCGCGGACTTTGCACGGGCGTTCGGCCGGCCCGCCGGCAGGTCCCACGCTGGCATCGCCTATGACGAGGTCAACCTGCTAGCACAGACATGGATGGCCGTCCCGAACCCATCACACTTCCCGGCGGTGGCGAGCCAGCTGCGGCGCCTGCGGTACCGGGGGGTCAACGGCTCGTACTACCTGGACAACGCGGGCCAGTCGGGCCTGGGGTTCCCGGATGTCACCCTCGATCCGTCCCTCGGCCAGGCCCATCTGGTCTTCCAGGTGCAGAACGGCACCCACCGGATCATCAGCCCGCAGCCGTACGCTGAAAGCACGTTCCGCAGGCCTAGCCGAAGGGACGACACGCTACTGGCGCGCCGTCCCCCTTAGCGGTCCAGGGCCGCCAGGGTCAGAGCTCGTTCTTCACGGCCTGGCCGCCGGCCATGACGAGAACCATGTTCTCCCGGGCCAGCTTCGCTATGTCGGCCAGCGGGTTCGCCGCCAGCACCAGCAGGTCGGCCGCCTTGCCCGGCT
>DAITAE010000246.1:0-6917 GCA_036824445.1 Streptosporangiaceae bacterium
CCTCGGTGCCGGACGGCCGGGCCGCGAACCAGCCGGAGGCGGTGATGACCTTGAGACCACCGAGCGGTTCGCCGTTGCCCGGTGCCGTCGTCTGCCGGGCGACCACCGGCTCGCCGGCCAGCTCGTCCACGCTGACCTGCTGGGGAGAGAGCCGGGCCAGCGCCGCCTTCTGTTGCCGGCTCGCGGGAGCGTCGATGCGGGCGTAGGCCGGGTCGCCGAGCGCGGCGGTCAGCTCCCGGTACTGCTCGCTGGGCGTGCGGCCGGTGACCGCGGTGATCTCGGACGCCAGCAGCGCCAGGATGATGCCGTCCTTGTCCGTCGTCCAGACCCTCCCGTCCCGGCGCAGGAACGAGGCCCCGGCGCTTTCCTCGCCGCCGAAGGCCACGGTGCCCGCCAGCAGGTCCGGCACGAACCACTTGAACCCGACCGGAACCTCGGTCAGGTGGCGCCCGGCCGCTTCGGCCACCCGGTCGATGATGGCCGAGCTGACCATCGTCTTGCCGACGGCGGCGCCGGCGGGCCAGCCCTCGCGGTGCCGGTACAGGTAGTCGATGGCCGCGGCGAGGTAGTGGTTGGGGTTGAGCAGGCCCGCGTCCGGGGTCACGATGCCGTGCCGGTCGGCGTCCGTGTCGTTGCCCGTCGCGATCGTGAACTCGCGCCGGCGTCCGATAAGCGACGCCATAGCGTCCGGCGACGAGCAGTCCATCCGGATCCGCCCGTCCCAGTCGAGGGTCATGAACCGGAACGTGGCGTCCACGACCGGGTTGACCACGGTCAGGTCGAGCCCGAACCGGTCGGCGAGCTCTCCCCAGTACGCCACGCTCGCCCCGCCGAGCGGGTCCGCGCCGATCCGCATCCCGGCGGCCCGCACCGCGTCGAGGTCTACGACCGCGGGCAGTTCCGCCAGGTACCGGCCGAGGAAGTCGTAGGCACCCGCCGCCGACCTTGCCTGTGCATAACGAATCCGGCGGACGCCCCGCAATCCACCGCGGAGCAGCTCGTTGGCCCGCCCCTGGATCGCCGTGGTGATCTGCGACCCCGCCGGGCCGCCGTCGGGCGGGTTGTACTTGAACCCCCCGTCCTCGGGCGGGTTATGAGACGGCGTGACGACAATGCCGTCGGCAAGGCCGTCCGCCCGGCCCTCGTTATGCATGAGGATGGCGAGCGAGAGCGCGGGGGTCGGGGTGTAGCCGTTGCCCGCGTCCGTCAGCACGCTCGCCTCGTTGGCGGCGAGCACCTCCAGCGCGGTGACGAAGGCGGGCTCGGACAGCGCGTGAGTGTCCCGGCCCAAGTAGAGCGGGCCGGTGATGCCCGCATGGGCGCGGTACTCACAGATCGCCTGCGTGGTGGCGGCAATGTGATCTTCGTTGAAGGACAGCCGGAATGCCGACCCCCGGTGGCCCGAGGTGCCGAACGCGACCTGCTGCCCGGGCTCGGCCGGATCCGGGTGCTCCGAGTAGTACGCCGTCACCAGCGCGGCCACGTCGACCAGGTCGGCTTCGGTGGCTGGCTGGCCAGCTCGTTCGTGCGCTTCCACCCTCACCTCCCCATCGGGAGGCCCGCCGTCCGGTTCGCACGCCGGCACCCCGGTGCCAAGTGTTCCCGGAATTGAGGGCTACCGCACGCTCGGCTCCCCGGGAGCTGAACCAGAGCGCTCGCTGGCGCCGACGGTCGCCGCTAGGGCTTGCGTGCGACGGCGGCCAGTGAGGGAACGTCCGGGCCCGTGCCGAACCGGCTGGGATCGGGCCGCCATCGCGTGCATCGCACCAGGCCGGGCTCCACGAACTCGAGACCGTCGAAGAACGGCGCGACCTGCTCGCGGCTGCGGAGCTTGTACGGGACCGCGCCTGTGTCGTCGTAGCCCTGCTGCGCCTCGCTCATCTCCTTGGTGATGTCGTCGAGGCCGTCGAAGAGGGCCAGGTAACTCCCGGACGTCAAGCCAGCCATCAGGCGCTGCGCGATCGACTGCGCCTCGTCGTCATCGGCGATATGTCCCAGGACACCGATCAGCATCAGCGCGACGGGCTGGTCGAGGTCCAGCGATGCCGCGGCACGCGCCAGTATCGCTCCGGGATCGCGCATGTCCGCGTCGACGTAATCGGTGCTGCCCTCAGGCGTGCTGGTCAGCAGCGCGCGAGCGTGCGCGAGCACCAGCGGGTCGTTGTCCACGTACACGATCTGCGAGTCGGGAGCGGCGCGCTGGGCGAGCTCATGGGTGTTGTCGACGGTTGGCAGGCCCGTGCCCACGTCCAGGAACTGCCGGATCCCCGCCTCAAGGGCCAGATAGCTGACGGCCCGGGCGAGGAACGCCCGGCCAGCACGGGCGATGTCGACGATGCCCGGGAAGACCTTGACGAATTCGTCGCCGGCCACGCGGTCGATCTCGTAGTTGTCCTTGCCGCCGAGCCAGTAGTTCCAGATCCGTGCCGAGTGCGGGACAGTTGTGTCGATTGCGCTCCCATTGGTGCCATCGGGCTCTCCCCCTGGCACGCCCGGGCTCGCCGGCGGATGGTCAGTCACGGGAATCCTTAACGTTTGAGATGCAAGGGGGGCTCAACAGCCTGGCTTCCATGGGCCGGCACCAGCCAGGCGATACGTCCTGGAGAATAGCATCGTGGCCGGATCCGCCACGGTGCGGCATCACGGCAACGGGCCGCCCGCGTTCCACCTAGGTTTCCCTGGTGAGCTCGGCGAGGAAGCGGGCGGTCTGGGCAGGGGTCAGGGCCTGGGTGCTCAGATGGTTCATGACCTCCATATACCTGTCGACTTCCTCGGGCTTTTCCAGGTAGAGCGCGGTGGTGAGCTGCTCGATGTACACCACGTCGGGCAGCTCCGGCTCGGCGAAACGCAGGATGGCGAACGAGCCGCTGGCAGCCGCGTGACCACCGCTGCCGAACGGCACGACCTGGATGGTGACGTTGGGCAGTGCGGCCACCTCGGTGAGGTGGTCCAGCTGGGCGCGCATCACCGTGCGACCGCCCACCGGCCGCCGCAGCGCGGCTTCATCGATGACCGACCACACGCGCGGCGGCTCCGGGACTGTGAGCAGGTCCTGGCGCTTCAGCCGCAGGCTCACCCGGCGGTCGATCTCCCCGGCAGGCGTGGCACTGTGGCCGAGCAGGGTGACGGCACGGGCGTAGGCCTCGGTCTGGAACAAGCCGTGCACGAACTGGAGCTCGAAGGTGCGGATGACCGAGGCGGCCGCCTCCAGGCCGAGGTACGTCTCGAACCAGTCGGCCAGGACATCGCTGTAGGTCGACCACCAGCCCGGGGTGTTCGCCTGCCGGGCAAGCGAGAGCAGCGCGGTGCGTTTCTCCTCATCGGTGATGCCGTACAGCGTGAGCAGGTCGGCCACGTCCCGCTCCTTGAAGCCCACCCTGCCGTTTTCCATGCGGCTGATCTTGGAACGGGATGCCCGGATCTCGTAACCGGCCTGGTCGGATGTGACGGCTGCTGCCTCACGAAGGCGCTGCAACTGGTTCCCGAGCATCATGCGCAGCACGATCGGGCCCGGGGTGCCAACAGGCGGTTCGCTGCCCGGCCGAACCGTGCTCATCCTGGCTCCGAAACCCGATGGATCAGTGCTCAACGCACGCCCCCAAATTCCGGATGGCCCGGTGGCGCTACCGCACCGTGAGACCCGCAGCGGGCGCACATGGCACGATAGCACCGCGTGGCCTTACCCGCCGGGACAGCATTTCCCCCGATTTCCGGTAATGGCACGAAATTTATGACGCTGGCGCAACCGGGCACAGGTCGTCGAACTCACCGTTCTTCACTCCGGCCAGGAACGCCACAATCTCGGCGCGCGTGTATATCAGGGCCGGCCCCGACGGGTGCCGGGAGTTGCGCATCGCGATCGCGCCGCCGGGCAGCTCGGCGACCTCGACGCAGCTCCCGCTCGGATTGCTGGCGCTGCTCTTGCGCCAGCGCGCCACTGGCAGCTGATCGGCCGCTGTGGCGTTCGTAGGGTTCATCGTTTCTCCCTGGTCACGAGGTGAGCGCGACGCGGGCAGTCCGCCGCGGCGCCGAAACGATCGTTTGCATATGAAGCCTAACAGAGCGCGCGCATGTGCAGGTGCCTCGTGCAAAATTGTTGATGCATAGATACCGTGCAGCAGCTTTATGCAGAAGCCGGTTGCAGGCGCCCTGTGCATGCGGAAGGATGCGGCTATCCGCGTCCGGCCCCCCCGCGGCGCGGGTGATCGGACGGCGATGACGGCATCCCCACCAAGCCTCGCGGGCAATCCAGCAGGCGCACTCGCTGGCAATCCAGCAGGTGGCCCTGCTGGCAATCCGGTGGGTGGCCCCGCGGGCAATCCAGAAAGCGGCGTGCACGGGTGCTGGCTGGCGCCGGTTGTGGAGATGGCAGCCGCGGCAAGCGGGAACTGGCCGCTGTGGCCAGAACCCGGCCCCGGGACGTGGACGTGCTTTCCGCGGGTCGCCATCCGCTCGCCCGGCGTACACCCGACGCCGGCGCGCGCGGCCCGTGACTTCGCCGTCGCCACCGTGCGGCGGTGGGGCGCCGCGGAACGTACCGACGACGTCGCGGTGGTCGTGTCCGAGCTGGTGACCAACGCGATGTGCCACGCTCTGCCAGATTCCGGCGGGACCAGGGCCCGCCGGAAGGTCCGGCTTGCCCTGCTGCAGCCCGGGCCCTGCGTACTGTGCGCGGTCGCCGACCCCAGCCGGACGGCACCGGACCTGAAAGAGGCCGACGTGCTCGCCGAGACCGGCCGCGGACTTCACGTCGTCGGCGCGCTCGCCGACACCTGGGGGTACACCCAACCCAGCCACCGGGGGAAGGTCGTGTGGGCCATGTTCTCGACCGGCCGGAGGTAGGCGGCAACGGTCTTCCCGGGCGCCGGCGGCCAGGCCTGAGCGGCCGTCCGCCGCGCTGGAAGAATCCCGTTTGCCTGGCCCTGTATCGCGGCCCGCCTGTCAGCTCACCTGGATGACCGACCCGGACGCCCGAAGGCTCTCGAGAGGCTGGGACTCGGGAGCGTGACCGGCCCGGTAGATGTGCACGGTCGCCTCAAGGCGGTAGAGGCCACGAGGCAAGGGCGGGCCGGTCAGCTCGACTGAGAGTGGTTCGTCCATGCGGACGGCTCCTTGCACTGTGCCCAAAGGCCAGCGTTGATCGTCGCCAAGCACGCTGCCAGCGGTGATATCTGCGGCGAAATCAAGGGCTGCAGCCTGCGGCGCGGCTGTGCGGCTGACGCCAAGGATGAAGCCAACCGAGGTTGACTCGCCGGGTGTCAAGCGATGGCTTCTTCGGCCCTCATGGGTGAGACCGAGGTTCTCGACCCGCAGGGAAGAGGAAGCCAGACCCACGGCTAGGTCGGCCGCCCCCCGCCGTTCTCCGGAGGAGCTAGCCGTCTCGGGCTCTGTCGTGGTTGGCGGAGCAGGCGATTGCGAATCGGCAGCTTCCGCAGGCTGCCGTGGGGCCGCGGGCGGTATGTGGCTGCGCACAAGCGCGAGCAGCCTGTCCTCATCCCAGCCTGCCCAGACTTCATCGGTACCCGACTGGTAGTGGTGCAACTTGGTACGACGCACGCTGTTGTCCACGTCGAGGAGAAGCTCGATGTGGAAGGAGGCGTAGTGCTGATCAGGCTCGGACGGCAAGGGTGGGCCAGCAGGCCCGGCGAGTTGGCGCGCCTGACCGACCCAGTCCTGGCTGGCGATGCGCGCAGAGGATAGCCCAGCCATTCCGGCGAGGCTTGCGGCTATCTCCCCGGGACTGCGCGCGGCGAGATCGTGGTACGTGAGAATTCCCGCCTCGTGGAGACGTCGTTCAATCCCTGCGCCGATACCCGCGATCTTCTGGAAATCATCACCGGCTTTACCAGCAGGCGTCGATTGGGCGGGATCACGCGGAGTCACGGCTCGGCCTCCTGCTCTGATGACCCGTAACTTCTGCCGAAGGCGGGGATGGCCACACGCCGTCGGCATTGTGGTGCCTGCCGCCCCGCCATTTGACGGGGCGGCAGGGAGCGGGAAGGTTACTCGCCCGGGACGAAGACCAGGACCGGGATCTGCGCGAATCCCAGGTAGTCGCCGAGGGGCCTACCCGGCCTGTAACAATCCCCTCTGCGGAGAGTGATGATGACGAGCAGGCTGTAGGCACCGACCCCAACCGTATAGGCAGGAATACGAACTTGCTCTGAGTAACACCGTCGGGTGAAATCGTCGTCTTTGCCGGGGACCGCCGGCACGCTGTCTACGGGCACCCTCCGTCTTGAGTTGGGCACTGGACCGCTGCTTTGCCCCACGCCATCGACGTCATCGAGGAAGAACCTGAGCTCCCAGCAGCCGGAGATGGAGGCGGCGAAGGCACCGCAGACGCACCAGTTGACCTCGATCAGCCAGTCATCGTCGACCTCCACGACCCGGATCCGCTCGAATTTCCCAGGCGAAATAGTCTCCGTCGGGTCGTACACGTCCATGTTGACGCTCGCGTCGAGCGGATGCGGCGGGGGAAAGTCTGATCCTGGCGTGACGAATCCCGTGACCACTGGGAAGTTCTCTCTGGGCGGGCAATAGGGGAAGCGACCCTGCATTCTTTTCCTGGCCGCTTCCTGTGCGGCCACTTCCGCGGGGGCCGCCGTTCCGGATGCAGCCGTTTCTGATGCGACCGTTTCGGATGTGGCCGTTTCTGACGGTGTCATTTCCGGCGTAGTCATTTCTGCTCCTTCGCGATGTGGCTCGTGGCCAGTTCTGGCAGGCCGTTCCGAGGACGCCATGCACCGCAAGGGTGGCAGCCGGCACTTAACTGGCGTGGTCTCAGCGCTTAACGCCAGCGCCACCGGGGATTAAGTGTCCCATATGCGCCGGGACCTTGGATAGCTGGCCGCTTCGTGATCCGGGCTGGCAGCTCGACGCGAGCAGAATCGCGATGGGACAAACTCATACGGGCT
>DAITAE010000247.1:0-6916 GCA_036824445.1 Streptosporangiaceae bacterium
CTGGCCATCGCCCGGGCGCTGATCGAGCTCGACGCCGAGCACCGCCCAGTACTCAAGCGGGCCGGTTTCCTCACCCGGGACGCCCGGGTCAAGGAGCGCAAGAAGTACGGCCTGAAGAAGGCCCGGAAGGCGCCTCAGTACTCGAAGCGCTGACCAGCGCTCACGCACCCGGGCCACGCATCCGCCAGGACGGCACAGGGAAACGGGGGCACGTCTTCATGGCCCGGCTCTTCGGAACGGACGGCGTCCGGGGCGTGGCGGGCGATGATCTGACGGGCCGCCTGGCCATGGACCTTGCCGTCGCCGCCGCTGAAGTACTGCACGAGACGGGCGTGTTCGACCGCGCGCAGGCCGAGGGCCGGCGCCCGGTGGCGGTCGTGGGCCGCGATCCGCGGGCGTCCGGTGAGTTCCTGGAGTCTGCCGTTGTGGCGGGCCTGGCCGGCGTCGGGGTGGACGTGTTGCGGCTCGGAGTGATCCCCACTCCGGCGGTCGCCTTCCTCACCGCCGATAAGTCAGCTGACCTGGGGGTCATGCTGTCGGCCAGCCACAATCCGGCCAAGGACAACGGGATCAAGCTGTTCGCCAGGGGCGGCTTCAAGCTTCCCGACGCCGCCGAAGACGAGATCGAGGCGCGACTGGGCCAGCCCGGCAGGGCGGTGACCGGCCCGCCGGGCGGCGGCTTCGGCAGGGTCAGCGACGACGGTGACTCGCGGGAGCGTTACCTCGCCCACCTGCTGGCCTCGCTGTCCGCCCCAGGACTGCCCGGCGCAGCCGAGCCTGCGCGGCATGGCGAAGCCGCGCCGTCCTCCGAGCCTGCGTGGCCCGGCGCGGCTGCGCCCCCCTCCGAGCCTGCGCGGCCCCTCGCTGGCCTGCGGATCGTGGTGGACTGTGCGCACGGCGCCGCATCCGAGGTGGCCCCGTCGCTGCTGCGGCGTGCCGGAGCGGACGTGATCGCGATCGGGGCCGAGCCCGATGGCGAGAACATCAACGACGGCTGCGGCTCGACCCACCTGGACGTGCTGCGGGCAGCGGTCGTTGAGCAGCAAGCCGACGCTGGCATCGCGCACGACGGTGACGCCGACAGATGCCTGGCGGTCGACGCGGGCGGACAGGTGGTCGACGGCGACCAGATCATGGCCGTCCTCGCGCTCGGGCTCAAGGCCAGCGGCCAGCTCGCCCACAACACGGTGGTCGCCACCGTCATGTCCAACCTCGGATTCCGGCTGGCGATGAAGGAAGCCGGTATCGCCGTGGTGGAGACCGCCGTCGGTGACCGGTATGTGCTGGAAGCGATGCGCGCGGGCAGCTACGTTTTCGGTGGCGAGCAGTCCGGCCACATCATCATGCTGGACCATGCGACCACCGGTGACGGCCTCCTCACCGCGCTGCATCTGCTGGCCGCCGTCGCCCGCGAACGGGTCTCCCTGGCCGACCTGGCGAAGGTGATGACCAGATACCCGCAGGTGCTGGTCAACGTCGCCGGGGTGGACAAGACGCGGGTTGCCGCTTCGCCGG
Organism: Streptosporangiaceae bacterium; assembly: GCA_036824445.1. Classification (GTDB taxonomy): domain Bacteria; phylum Actinomycetota; class Actinomycetes; order Streptosporangiales; family Streptosporangiaceae; genus UBA9676. The sequence continues at coordinate 1,516 of DAITAE010000247.1, forward strand.
AGGTGGCCGCGCAGGTCGCCGCCGCCACCGCGGAACTGGGCCGCTCCGGGAGGATCCTGGTGCGGCCGAGCGGCACTGAACCGGCGGTCCGGGTCATGGTCGAGGCCGTGGACCCCGAGCGTGCCCGGCACCTGGCGGACCGGCTAGCGTCGGTCATCCGTTCTGCCTCGTAGGCGCTGAGCCGCAGACCGCGGCCGGGCGCTGACGCCAGTCATGCGCCCCATCCCCCGTGACCGCCGGCCGGCCTGGTGGCGGTGGCGTGTCCTGGGTGGAGGCCCGACGGTTGGTCAGCCTGGCCTGGCCAAGTGATCCGGCCCGGCTCGTCGTCTGCCGGTGCGGGCAGTGGCAGGCTGGGGGCGTGATCGTGGGCATCGGAGTGGACATAGTGGACATCGCGCGACTGCAGTCCGCCCTGCGGCGGACCCCGTCCCTGGCATCGCGCCTGTTCACCAACGGCGAACGCAGCCGGGGCCAGGCCTCGCTCGCCGGATGCTTCGCCGCCAAGGAGGCGGCAGCGAAGGCGCTTGGGGCTCCCGCCGGGCTGCGCTGGGCGGACGTGGAAGTCACCTACGACGGTGCCGGGCGCCCCTCGCTGGCGACCAGCGGCACGGTGGCGGACGAGGCGGCCCGGCGCGGGGTGCTCCGCTGGCATCTGTCGATCACCCATGACGGGGGCCTGAGCGTGGCGATGGTGGTGGCAGAAGGATGAGAAGGGCGCACGATGTAGCCACGGTCCGGGAGGCTGAACGTGCCCTGATGGCCGCTGTCCCGCCCGGAGCGCTGATGCAGCGGGCGGCGGCCGGACTCGCATCGGTGTGTGCCGGTCTGGCCGGAAAGGTCTACGGGGCCAGGATCGTCGTGCTGGCCGGCAGCGGCGACAACGGTGGCGACGCCCTGTACGCGGGCGCCAGGCTGGCCCGGCGCGGCGCGCGCGTGGTCGCTGTGGCCGCGGGCAGCCACGTCCACGAGCAGGGGGCGGCGGCGTTGCGCGTGGCGGGTGGCCGCGTCACCCGCTCGGACGACCCCGACCTGCCCGCCGTCATCGCCGCCGCGGACCTGGTGCTGGACGGGCTGCTCGGCATCGGCGGCCGCGGCGGGCTGCGTGAGCCCTATGCGACCCTGGCCGATCTGGTCGCGCGGCGTGGAGCCGGGGACGGGCCGGGGCGTCTGGCCCCGGGCCCCACGGTGGTGGCCGTCGACCTGCCGAGCGGGATCGACGCGGACACCGGCGTGGTGGACGGCCCCGCGGTGCGGGCGGATGTGACGGTGACCTTCGGCACGTGGAAGCCGGGCCTGCTGATCGACCCGGGCGCGGGCCATGCCGGAGTGGTGGAACTGGTCGATATCGGGCTCGGACCATACCTTCCGGCGCCCGCCGCGGCCGGGTTTCAGACAGCCGACGTGGCGGCCTTGCTCCCGCAGCCGGCCGGCGACTCCGACAAGTACCGCCGGGGAGTTCTCGGCATCCTCGCGGGCAGTGAGCGCTTCACCGGCGCCGCGGCGCTTGCTGTTGGCGGTGCCCTGCGGGGCGGCGCGGGCATGGTGCGGCTGGTCTCGGCCGGGCCCGCCGTCGCGGTGGTCCGCCAGCACTGGCCGGAGGCGCTGACCACGGTGACCGGGGACGGTTCCCAGGCTGGCCATGAGGTGGAAGCGGCCGGGAGGGTACAGGCCTGGGTGGCCGGTCCCGGCATGGGCACCGGCGAAGCGGCCAGGAGCCGGCTGGCCGCGGTGCTGGGCACCGACCTGCCGGTGCTGGTCGACGCCGACGGGCTGACCCTGGTCGCGCAGGAGCGAGGGCTGCTGGCCCGCGCGGCTCCCACACTGCTGACCCCGCACGCCGGTGAGCTGACCCGGCTGCTGGGGGGCGATCCGGCGGATGTGGCGGCCCGCCGGCTGAAGCATGCCCGCTCGGCTGCGGCCGAGTTGGGCGTGACCGTCCTGCTCAAGGGCTCGACGACGGTGATCGCCCCGGCCGGGGGCGGGGAGGTGCTCGTCAATTCCACCGGTACGTCGTGGCTCGCCACCGCGGGGACGGGGGACGTGCTCTCCGGGCTGGCGGGCGCCCTGCTGGCCCAGGGCCTCGCGGTGAGCGAGGCCGCCGCGGCCGCGGCGTTCCTGCACGGCATCGCGGCCCGCCGCGCCGCAGCGGGCACGGTCCAGGCGGGCACGGTCCAAGCGGGCATGGGCCAGGCCAGCACGGGCCAGGCCGGCATGATTCCAGCGGGCATGATTCCGGCCGGCGCGGACCCGGCGGGCACGGGGGCCGGCAGCCCGATCGCGGCGGGTGACGTGATTTCGGCGCTCCCGGCCGCCATCCGTGGTGTCCGGGCGTGGATGGACTGAAGCCGGGCGGCGCTGGTCACGGGCCGGGCGATGCCCGTCACGAGCTGGGGATGCCCCGCCACCGGCAAGCTGATGCCCGTCACCGGCAAGCTGGTGCGCGTTACCGGTCAGGCGATGCCCCCGCCAGAGGGCCGGGCGGGGCGGGATGGCCGGCCGATCCGGAGCTGACCTGCTGGCACACTGTTTGGTCATGGACGGTCATGCGGAAACGCTCATCGACCTGGACGCGATCAAGGGCAACGTCACGGCGCTGCGGGAGCACGTTGGTGCCGCCGCGGTCATGGCCGTGGTCAAGTCGGACGCCTACGGCCACGGCATGGTCCCCGCGGCGCGGGCGGCCCTGGCGGGCGGCGCGAGCTGGATCGGGGTGATCACCGTCCCGGAAGCGCTCGCGCTGCGCCGCGCGAGCGTGTCGGCGCCGGTGCTGTGCCTGATGGGCGTGCCCGGGACGGCCCACGAGGAGGCTGTCCGCCAGCGTGTGGACCTTTCCGCCGGGTCGGTGGGCCTGGTCAGGGAGATCGCGGCGGCCGCGGTGCAGGCGGGCCGGCCGGCCCGCCTGCACCTCAAGGTGGACACCGGGATGTCGCGTGGCGGCGCCACCGCCCGGGACTGGCCGGGCCTGGTGGACGCCGCCCTGGCGGCCGAGACGGCCGGAGACGTCGAGATCATCGGGGTCTGGTCCCATATGGCCTGCGCGGACATGCCCGGTCATCCGTCGATCGATACCCAGATCGCCGCGTTCCGCGATGCGGTTGCCCTGGCGGAGAAGGCAGGGGCCAAGCCCGAACTACGGCACCTGGCCAACACGCCCGCCACGCTGACGCTGCCGCAGGCGTGGTTCGACATGGTCCGCACGGGCGGCGGCGTGTTCGGGCTGTCCACGCTGCCCGGAGGCCCGCCTGACTGGCTCCGGCCGGCGATGACGGTGCGGACGCGGCTGATCCAGGTCAAGCAGGTGGCGGCGGGGGCCGGGGTGTCGTACGGCCACCGCTACATCACCCCGGGCCCGGCCACACTCGGGCTGGTGCCGGTTGGCTACGCCGAAGGCGTCCCGCGCGGTGCGTCCGGGCTCGCTGAAGTGCACGTCCGGGGTCGGCGCCGGCCGATTTCCGGCACCGTGTGCATGAACCAGTTCGTGGTGGATTTCGGCGAGGAGGCCGCCGAGGTGGGGGACGAAGTCGTGCTGTTCGGGCCCGGCGACGCGGGCGAGCCCACTCCCCAGGATTGGGCGGACGCCCTGGGGACGATCTCGTACGAGATCGTGACCAGTTTCGGCGGGCGGACACCCAGAAGCTACTTTGGAGTAGCATATGAGCGCGATTCCGGGCATGCCGGTGCGGGCACCCGGGTGCCGGGGCGCCTTCCGGCATCCACCGCGTAGCGGTACCGCCCGGCGTTAGGCGCTGCCCGGCAGGGCAGCGGTCCGGCCGGGGGCCGCCCTTGAGCAGTGCGGAAAGGCGGGTGCGGGAGGACCGATGGCCAGCTGGCGGCGGATCACCGGCGCAGCCGGGGTGGTCGCTGGCGCGACGGCGGCGGGTGCGGGGGCCATCGTGGCCGCCGAGCGGATCGCGGTCGGGCGGCTCCGTGGCCGTCCCGACCCGGCGTCCAGCGAACCGTTCGGGAAGCTGCGCGGGCGCCCGCTTACGGTGCTCACTGGGGACGGCGTGGCGTTGCATGCCGAGATCAACGGGCCGTCGGCCGCCCCGGTCACCGTCGTGTTCTGCCACGGCTACACGCTGAACCAGGACTGCTGGCACTTCCAGCGCCGTGATTTGTCCGGTCACCGGCTCGTCTTCTGGGATCAGCGCGACCATGGGCGGTCCGGGCGCTCCGAGTCCGGCGCCGCCAGCATCGACCAGCTCGGCACCGACCTGAAGGCGGTCATCGAAGCGACCGTGCCGGGCGATGGCCGGGTGGTCCTGGTCGGTCACTCCATGGGCGGCATGACCATCATGGCGCTCGCCGAACAGCACCCGGAGCTGTTCGGGACCAAAGTGGCCGGGGCGGTGCTCATCAGCACCGCCGCCCGCGGTCTTGAGGACGGCAGCCCGTGGATGCCGGCCCCGATCCGGCCGATGTTGAGCCGGGCGCTGCCCGGGGTGCTTAACGGCGCTGCCAAGGGGAGGCGCGCCATCCTGGTGGAACGCGGCCGGCGCCTGACCGATCTGGCGTTCCTGGGCACGCGAATGTTGGGGTTCGGGGACGGCGAGGTCAGCCCGGCCGTCGTCGGCTTCCTCGGACAGATGATCACTTCCACTCCGATCGAGGTGGTCGCCCGGTTCGGCCAGGCGCTGCTGTTGTGCGACAAGCGGGACTCGCTGGCCACATTGGGCCGGGTACCGGTGACCGTGCTGGTCGGTGAGAAGGACCGGCTGATAGCGCCACGGCTCGGCATCGAGCTGGCCATGGACATCCCCGCCTCGCATCTGATCTGGGTGCCGGGCGGCGGCCACGCGCTCATCCTGGAGTGCCCCGGCCTGGTCAACGAGGCGATCACCGCCATGCTCGCCCGGGTCGGGGCAGGCGGCGACCTGCCCCGGTCGGCATGACCGGCGGCGAGAGGAGCCGGACCAGGAGTGCGTGAGGAGCTCACGGTGGCGAGCCCGGACGACATGCGGGCGCTGGGCAGGCGGCTGGCAGCCATGCTGCGGCCGGGTGACCTGGTGGTGCTCAACGGCGCACTCGGGACCGGCAAGACCACGCTCGTCCAGGGGATCGGGGCCGGTCTCGGAGTGCGCGGGCCGGTCACCTCGCCCACCTTCGTGATCGCGCGGGTGCACCCCTCGCTCACCGGCGGGCCCGCCCTGGTACACGCCGACGCCTACCGGCTCGCCAGCCCGGCCGAGGTAGACGACCTGGATCTCGACGCCAGCCTGGAGACGTCGGTGACCGTGGTCGAGTGGGGCGGGGGACTGGCCGAGGCACTCGCCGCCGACCGGCTGGAGGTCAGCATCGCCCTGGCCGGTCCCGGCGCCGGCCCGGGCGGGCCCGGGGACGCGCCCGGCGGGGCCGGACCGGATCAGGAGCCGCGGACGGTCCGGCTGGAGGGCCATGGTGC
>DAITAE010000762.1:0-1996 GCA_036824445.1 Streptosporangiaceae bacterium
TCGAGGACATCCGGGCCAACCCCGGCGAGAAGGCGTTCGTGTTCATCCACTCCGTGCCCTTCGAGGGCTCGGTGTCGCTGGTCAACTTGCTCACCTCGACCCGGCTGGTCCGCAAGGGCTTCGACGTTTCCATCGTCCTGTATGGGCCCGGGGTCCTGCTGGCCTCCCGGCACCGGGGCTACCCGACCATCGGCACCGAGGGCTTCCCCGGCAACCTGGCGGGGAACCGGCAGATCGAGACGCTCCTCAAGGAGGGCGCGAAGGTCTATGCCTGCCGGTTCGCCATGGGTGCCCTGTACGGGTTCCGCGAGGAGGACCTCATCGACGGCGTCAAGCCGTTCAACCCGCTGGACGTCCTCGACTCGGCCCTCACGGCGTGGCGGGCCGGCGCCTTCCAGCTCAACACCTGGACCGTGTGAACCGCGCCGACTGGGGGGTGCCGCCCGTGACCTGCTCGCCAGGGTCGGCACCCTCTGCGGCGCTCGCCCAGGTTGGGAGGTGAGCGCGCGTGGACGGGATCCACGATATGGGCGGGAGGCACGGGTTCGGTCAGGTGGAGAAGCCGACCGACGCTCCGCCGTTCGCCGAAACATGGGAGGGGAAGGCCTTCGTGATCGGGGCGCTGGCGGCCCGGATCGCGGGGACGAACCTGCACGCGTTCCGGCATGCCATCGAACGGGTGCCGCCAGATGAGTACCTGGTGGGGTACTGGAACCGGTGGACGATCGGCGCTCAGATCATGATGGAGGACAGCGGCATCCTCACCGACGAGGAGGTGCGGGCGCGGGCCGCTCGGCTGAGCGGCCGGGACGTGCCCGAGCCACCGGCGCCCGAGCCGCACAAGCCGCAGATGCCCTCCGGCGGCGCGGGGAACCTGCGTACCGCGGACTCGCCGCCCGCGTTCGCGGTGGGCGACCGGGTCCGGGTCGCCGACATGAACCCGGTGGGCCACACCCGGCTGCCGAGGTATGTGCGGCGGCGGGCCGGGATGGTGACGGCCATCCAGCCCTGCCAGGTCTTCCCCGATACCGCCGCGCATTTCGCGGGCGAGAACCCACAGCACTGCTACGCGGTGGAATTCGACTCGCGGGAACTGTGGGGCCCCGACGCCGAGCAGTTCCGGCTGTCCGTCGACCTTTTCGAACCCTACCTGGAGCCGGTGCGATGACATCCCCCACCGAACACCTCGACCCTGCGCTGCGGGTGGAGGCACTCGCCTCGCTGCTGACCGAGCGCGGGCTCCTCGACGAGGCGACTGTCGACAACTTCATCAAGACCTATGAGCAGTCCGTCGGGCCGATGAACGGCGCCAAGGTGGTGGCCAAGGCGTGGACCGATCCCCAGTACCGGGCGCGGCTGCTCGCGGACGGGACCGCCGCGATCGCGGAGCTGGGCTTCAAGGGGCCGCAGGGCGAGCAGATCGAGGTGCTGGAGAACACCCCGGCCACGCACCATGTGGTGGTCTGCACGCTCTGCTCTTGCTACCCCTGGCCCGTGCTCGGGCTGCCGCCGACCTGGTACAAGGATCCGGCCTACCGGTCCCGCATGGTCCGCGAGCCACGGCGGGTGCTGCGCGAATTCGGGCTGGACCTCGACGACAACGTGGAGATCGCCGTCCACGACTCCAGTTCCGAGGTCCGGTACATGGTGCTGCCCGAGCGCCCAGCCGGGATTGAGGACGCCACCGAGGAGGAGCTTGCCGCCCTGGTCACCAGGGACGCCATGGTCGGCGTCGCGAAGGTGGCCGCCCCGTGACACGCGGGCATGCCGACGCCTCCTACCTGCTTGACTCGGCCGGGCCGGCCGCGCCGCCCCGGGACAACGGCGAGCTTGTCTTCGCCGCGCCGTGGGAGAGCCGGGCGTTCGGGGTCGCGCTCGCGCTCCACGACGCCGGGTACATCGATTGGGAGGACTTCCGGCAGGCGCTGATCGGTGAGATCCGCGACTGGGAGGCCGCCCACCCGTCCGGTGAGGGCTGGAGCTACTACGAGTGCTG
>DAITAE010000248.1:0-6902 GCA_036824445.1 Streptosporangiaceae bacterium
TCGGGCAGCTGCCCAAGCTGTTCGGGTTCAAGGTCGATGCGGAGGGCCTGATCGGGGAGTTCATAGCCTTCGTCAAGGGGCTGGCCAACGGTGAGGCGGTTGCCGCCGCGGCCGCGGTGGGGATCGCCGGCATCGTGGTGATCCTGGTGCTGGGCCGCTGGCTGCCGAAGGTCCCGGCCGTGCTCGTCATGGTCGTGCTCGCGATCGCCTCGACGAGCATCTTCAGCCTGGCGGACCATGGCGTCAGCCTGGTCGGGGTGCTGCCCGAGGGCTTCCCGCCGCTGACGATCCCGCACGTCCGCCTGTCCGATCTCGGGCCCTTGTTCGCCGGGGCGCTGGGCATCGTCCTGGTCTCCCTGGCCGACACGATCTCCACGGCGTCGGCGTTCGCGGCCCGCACCGGGCAGGAGATCCACGGCAGCGGCGAGATGATCGGCATTGGCGCGGCGAACCTGGCCGCCGGATTCTTCCAGGGTTTCCCGGTGAGCACGAGCGGGTCGCGGACGGCGGTGGCGGAACGAGCGGGGGCGAAGACGCAGCTCACCGGCGTGGTCGGGGCGGCCCTGATCATCCTCATGATCGTGCTGGTGCCCGGCCTGTTCCGTAACCTGCCCCAGCCCGCCCTGGCCGCCGTGGTGATCACCGCGTCGCTGTCCCTCGCCGACATTCCCGGGACGGTGCGGCTCTGGCGGCAGCGCAGGGTGGAATTCCTCCTGTCGGTCGCGGCCTTTCTCGGCGTCGCGCTGCTCGGCGTGCTGCCCGGGATCGCGATCGCGGTCGGCCTGTCGATTCTCAACGTCTTCCGCCGGGCGTGGTGGCCCTACGACACCGCGCTGGGGCGGGTGGAAGGGCTGGAGGGCTACCATGACGTGCACTCCTACCCCAGCGCCCAGCAGCTGCCTGGCCTGGTGATCTACCGGTTCGACGCCCCGCTGTTCTTCGCCAACGCGAAGACGTTCCGCGACGAGGTCAGGCGCATGGCCCGGGCCGACCCGCCGCCCACCTGGATCGTGATCGCCGCCGAGCCGATGACCGACGTGGACACCACCGCGTCCGACGTGCTGGAAGACCTCGACGAGGCGCTGAACGCCCAGGGCATCAGCCTGGTCTTCGCCGAGCTCAAGGACCCGGTGCGGCGCAAGATCGAACGTTACGGGCTCACCCGCACGATCAACCCACGCCACTTCTTCCCGACCGTCGAATCCGCCGTCGCCGCCTACCGCGAGCAGACCGGCGCCGAGTGGGCCGCACCCAGCCAGGCCGCCACCGGCCCGGCCGCCTCGGGCCAAACGCCAGCCGAGACCGCTTCGGGGTGAGCCGGGTGGGCACCAAGTGAGCCGGCCCGCGGCGGCCGCGAGAACCTACGCGCCGCTATCTAGCACCCGGGAGCATTGACCGACCGTTTGCTGTATCACGACCCACCTGCTCGGCGCTCGTATAGCTACCGGCTGAAAGTCTCTCTACAAGCGACCCGGGGCGAGGTGGTGCGATGAAGATCGCTGACAATTTCCAGCCGTCGCGATTCGAGCCGACAGTATTCGGTGCCGTGCGCCGCTACCGCGTCATGGTCCTCGCGATCGCGGTCGCGGCCATGCTGGCAGCCGTCGGATACACCCTGATGCAGGGCAAGACCTACCAGGCCCAGGTCAGCATCACGGTGCCGCAGGAAGTGTCGCTGCAGGGCCAGGACACCGCTCAGTATCTCGACAGCCAGGTGCTGCTCCTGCAATCCCCGGCCGTCGCCCGGCAGGCGGCAAGCATCGCCAATGCCGCGCTGCACAGCACGCGCATGACCGCGCGCGACTTCTCCGGCGATGGCAGCTCCCTGCAGGTCACCCCGCCGGCGGCGGGCAACTCCGGGGTCTACGGCAACAGCATCATCGCGGTGTCGTTCACCTGGCCGGACGCAAGGATCGCCAAGGTGGGCGCCAACGCAGTGCTCCAGGCCCTGGACGATGTCCGGTCCACCATGATCACGGCCCGGGCCGATGCCCTCGTCAACGGCATCGATCACGCCCTGCAGCAGACCAGCAGCATAGGTCGGCGGCAATTCCTCCTGGAGCAGCGAACGCAGACAATGCTCAACGCGCAGATCGACCTGGCGCACCACCCGACGGCGGCCTGGGCGGTCGGGCCGCCGGCCCCGGTCAGTGGCAGCTGGAAACGTCCCGCTGCCATCGGCCTCGTGATCGGGCTCATCGTGGGCTCCGCCTTGGCGTACGCACGGGCCAGCATCTGGCGCAGGTTCGCTGGCCGGCATGACCCCGAGGCGCTCTATGGTGCGCCGTTGATCGGCGAGATCCCGGCCTTCGCGGCCGAGAAGGCGCCGCGGCCGGGTAAGGGCCCCGCGGGCGGGCCGCCGGCGGTGACCGCCGATCCTCACTCCGCCGCCGCCGAAGCGTTTCGTTTCACGGCCGGGTCCGTCGAGCGTGTCCGCGCCGATCGTGGCCCGCAGCTGGCACTGGTGTTCGTCTCGCCCCTCGCGGGTGCAGGCAAGACCACCGTTGTGGCCAACCTGGCCCTTGCCATCGCGGAAGGCTGCAGCAAGGTGCTCGTCGTTGACGCCGACGCGACCGATGACGACCTGACCGCGCGGCTCCTTCCCGGAACCCAGGCCGCCGACGGCTTCGAGCAGGTGCTGGCCGGTCAGCGCGCGCTGGCGGACTGCGTCCAGCCCAGCCCTCTCAACGGCTCGGTCGCGGTCCTCGGGCCCGGCCCTGCCACGCCAGCGCGGGTGAGGGGCGCGGCCAGGTCGAAAGCGGCAACGATGTTGCTCGCCGAGGCCAAGGCGAGCTTTGACGTCGTGCTGATAGACAGCCCGGCGCTGCTACAGGTGGCCGACGCCACGGAACTGGTCGAGGCCTCGGATGCGGCGATCACCGTCCTCAGTCCCAACGAGTTGATCCGGGACGATCTCGACATGCTGGACCGGCTCAAGCTCATCGGGTCCGACCTGGCCGGCTACATCTACAACCGGGTGCCCACGCGGCCCCAGCTCTCCCATCACCTCCGCAATCCTGCCTCGTTCCGGCCAGCTGGCTCGCCGACAGCGCGGCCAGCGGCCTACGACACCCGGCCACTGGCCGGCCGCAGCCGCCAGTCGCCCGGGCCGGCGGAGTTGTCGTAGGGCCCGGGCGTTGTCGTCGTTGCTCCACCCGAGCCCGGGCGCCGACACCATCGTGGACACGCATGATGAAACCGGGCCCGCGCAAGGGCGCTTGCTTGTCCGCTACGGCTGGCTGCTCGGCTATCTCCTCGCCGGTTACCTGCTGTTCGACAAGGCCTTCGCGTACATCCACCTCCCCGGCACGCCGCTGTACGTCGGCGAGATGGTCCTGGTCGTCGGCGGCGTCGGAGTCCTCGCCGCGACCGGTTACCTCCGGGCCGCGGTCAGCGAACCCGTGCTGGCGCTGCTCGCCGCGCTGTTCCTCTGGGGGCTGATCCGTTTCCTGCCTGGGCTCAGGGCCTACGGGATCGACGCGGTGCGCGACTTCGCCCTCGTGTACTACTCGTTGTTCGCGTTCTTCACCGCGGCCGCGCTGGCGAGATCGCCGGGCATCCTCGAACGCCTGATCGGGCGCCTCGGCCGGCTCCTGCCGTGGCTGCTGATCTGGCTTGCCCTTGACCTGCTCCTGGAGCCACTGGCGGTCAATGCCCCCAATGTTCCGGGCACGTCCGTCCGGATACTGACGCACAAACCGGGGAACGCCGCCATCGCCGCTCTGCTGGCCCTCGGTTTCCTGTGGCTGTTCCCCCGCGGGCGCAGCGCCCGAAGCCGCGCGGTGTGGAGCATCGTGGCCCTCGTCGTCATAGCGCTGTCCGCCACGCAGAACCGCGGCGGCCTCCTCGGCGCGACGGCGGGCATGGCGATCGGGCTGGCGTTCGTCCCGGACCGGCTGCGGCTGATCGTGCGGGCCTTGTTGGTCGTGGCCCTGGGGCTGGGAATCGCCACACAGCTGTCACTCGCGGGCCCGACCACCCCTCAGGGGAGGTCGTTCTCGGCGTCGCAGCTGCTCGCCAACGTAGCGAGCATCTGGGGCGCGAACGACGAGGGTAACCTGTCCGGCACCGTGCAGGGCCGTGACGTGATATGGTCACGGATCCTCCACAAGCAGGAATCCGACAAGCTTGTCATCCGCGGATCCGGGTTCGGCCCGAACCTACAAACGCAGGTTGGCTTGTATGACGCCGGGACCGACGCGACGCGAAGCCCTCACAATTCGCATCTCGACATCCTTGCCCGGACGGGCCTCGTGGGCCTTCTCCTGTGGATCGCGGTGTGGTTCGCCTGGTACTGGCACATGGTCGCATGCTGCCGCCGCCTGGCGCGGCGCGGGCTCGGCGCCCGCAGGCAGGTGGCGGTGCTGTGCCTCATGGTGGCAACGGCGATCCTGGTGTCCTCGTTCTTCGATCCCCAGCTCGAAGGCGCGCAGGTGGCGGCCCTGCTGTGGACCGTGTTCGGAGCCGGGCTGGCGGTGACCAGCTTCCGAGGGTGGCTCGGTGACCGGACCGACCTCCAGATCGCCGCGGCGGGGCCGGACCCCACGCCCCCGCGCTCCCGCACCGGGCCCGGACGGCGCGAGCCATGACCGGCACGTCGCGGGGATCCCGCCGGGCCGCGGTCGGCGCGATGCTGGCCGTGGTCCCGGTGCTGCTGCTATCCGGGTCCTGCTCGGGCCCGCAGCGCGCGGAGAACTCCGGGTCGACGCCCCCAGCGGCTTCACGTCCCGGTCTGAGCGGTCCCGTCGGGCCGCACGCGAGGCCCTGTCACGGGATCACGGTCACCGCGGCCGAGGACCCGCAGCGGGTCATCGACGCTCACCCCCCGGGCACGACTTTCTGCCTGTCCGCCGGGACGCACCGGCTCCAGCGCCCCCTGGTGCCCAAACGCGGCGATGCCCTCGTCGGCCGCCAGGGGGCGGTGCTGAGCGGGTCGAGGGTCCTGACCGGCTGGCAGAAGGACGGGAAGGCGTGGTCGGCCACGGGATTCCTGCCAGCCGCCCCGGGCACCCATGGGGAATGCGCGGCGTCCGCACCGACCTGCACCTACACCCAGGACGTCTTCGTCGACAAGCGGCGGCTGGTGCGTGTCACGTCGCGCTCCGCGGTCACGGCGGGCACCGTCTACGCGGACTACCGCACCGGCACCATCACGATCGGCACCGACCCCCGCTCGCACCTGGTCGAGCAGGCGGTCGCGCCGGGCCTGATCCGGGCGACCGTCGACGATGTCACCATCGCCAACCTCGTCCTCGAGGAAGCCGCCAACCAGGCCCAAACGGGTGCGGTCGAGAGCCGGGAGGTCACACGCTCCACCGGCGGCGGCACCGGCTGGCGCATCCTTCACAACGACCTGCGCCTCAACCATGGGGTGGGGGTCGGCTTCTCGGGCGGCAGCACCGTCGCCGGCAACGTCATCCACCACCAGGGCCAGCTCGGCTTCGGCGCCCACGGCAACGGGTCTGTCATCACCAACAACGAGATCGCGTTCAACGGCGCTGCCGGGTACTCCCCCGAATGGGAAGCGGGGGGAAGCAAGAGCTGGATGACCCGCCACGAGACCCTCACCCACAACTACGTGCACGACAACAAGGGTGCTGGGCTATGGGCCGACGGCGGCAACATCGACACGACATACGAGTACAACAAGATTGCCGGCAACTGGGGTGCTGGCATCAAGCATGAGATCAGTTACGACGCCATCATCGAGCATAACGAGATTTCAGGAAACGGCCGGAGGCACAAGGGGTGGGCATGGGACGCCGGCATCGAGATCCAGTCGTCCGGCGGGACCAAGCTCATCGAGATCGCGTACAACGTCGTGAGGGCCAATAACAATGGCATCACCTTGATCGACAGCGGCAACCGCGCCCGCGAATGGCCGACGCCGCATGGCCCCCACATCGTCCAGAACGTGTGGGTCCACAACAACACGGTGACGATGTCCGCACACCAGACCACCGGAGCCGTCGAAGACGACCAGGATACGGATATCTTCACCACTAACCACAACCGTTTCGATGCCAACACCTACGATGTTGACTCCATCGCCGCCCCGCACTTCTCCTGGGACAATGTCAACATGGACTGGGTTCGCTGGCGCGGCTACGGACACGACCGGCACGGCCGGGCCGGCCTGCTGGACAGCTTCTCCGAGGCCGCAGGCGGGGTGGACTTGAGTGCCCAGAAGTAACCGCGGGGTCTAGCCGGCCTGGGGGATCTCGACGGAGACGTTCGTGGCCTTGACGGCGGCGACCGCGAGCATTCCTGGCTCCAGGCCGAGTTCGTCCGCGGCCTCGCGGCTGAGCAGCGACACCAGCCGGTGCGGGCCCGCCTGGATCTCTACCTGGGCCATCACGGTGTCACGGACGACCCGGATGACCAGGCCGCTGAACCTGTTCCGCGCCGAATGAGCGACCACCGACCGGCCCTCGTCGTGGCCGGCCGACTCGGCCAGCTCCTGGGCAAGCTCGGCCAGCGCCACTCCGTCCACGGCGTGCCGCCCGGAGACATCGGTGATCATTTCGATCCGCCCGCCATCGGCCCAGCGGCGCAAGGTGTCATCGCTGACACCCAGCAGGCTGGCGGCTTCCTTGATCCGGAAGGTCGGCATGATACGACTCTAGCGCAGATGCGGCGAAACCCCGGAAAGAAACGCGCATTCACGTCCGTAACAGGTGCCTGCGAACGAAAATGAGCCTTTCTTGCGAAGGCTCACACGCTGGGCCGGGGGAATTGCATTCCCCCGGCCCAGCTACCACAGCCCCCCATCCTGGTCGCCAAAAACGAACAGGATATGTGGCCTATCCCACATTAACAGCACCTGGCCCGCTTGGCTGCAGTAAATTTTGCCGCAGTGCTTAGCGGCGTCTGGATTGAGGTCGTGGCCCTGGTGGCCGCGT
>DAITAE010000763.1:0-1990 GCA_036824445.1 Streptosporangiaceae bacterium
CATCGCTGGTCGCGGTGCCCACGGCACTCTTCCTCTCCGTCTACCTGGCCAGCATGATTGCCGCCGCGCGGGCACTACGCGGCCCCGCCCGCGGGGCAGCCGTCCCCGCCGCGTTCGCCGTCATCGTCATGCTCGCCTACTGCGGCTGGGCACTCGTCGTCCCCGCCGTCGTCGCGCTGGCGCCGGCGGCGCCACCTTGAGCTCGCGGTCCCGGCTGCCCAGTGTGCTGACCGAACCCCCCACCGCGAGTGCCGGCCGGCGGCCTGACCGGGTACGCCGACGGCCGGGCTCCGGGTGTGGTGGTGTCTGCCGGAGTTCGGCCGTAGCCGGCGCGAGGTTCCTACGACGCGGATGTTGAGCCCAGAACCTTTGCCTTCTCGCGCTCGAACTCCTCGGGGGAGATGACCCCCCGGTCGCGGAGGTCGGCCAGCTTCGTCAGCTGGTCCGCCGTGCTGGCCGGTCCGCTCGCCGCGGCCTGCTGGACGTACTGGCGGAACTCCTGGTCCTGCTGCCGGGCGTCCTGTACCGCCCGCTCGTGCATCGAGCCGCCGCGGACGATCAGATAGACCAGCACGCCGATCAGCGGGATGAACAACACGAACAGGAACCACAGGGCCTTGGCCCAGCCGGACAGATCACGACTGCGGAAGATGTCGATGAAGATCCAGATCAGAATCCAGATCCAGATCACCCACAAGAAGATCTCGAAGATCGTCCAGAACACGTTCAACAACGGATATGACGAAGCAGCCAGTGGCATTTCTCCTCCTTTTGCGGCCGGGAGACCGCTTGTGATCGCGCCGGGAAGGCTGCTGGCGATCCGCTCGCGGGCCCTGCGCCAGAAACAGGCTCAGCATTGGCCAAAAGTGGATCATCGGCATCACCCAGCACGGGTGAGGCAAAATGACCCCTCTGCCCCACCTGTCAGCGAGCAATGTTCTCGCTGCTCCGGCCACCCGGTCAAGTGGCGGGTCTTCGGCTCAGCCTGGCAGGCTTTCGGCCGCGCCGGCGGCGATAGCGCTGACGAGCCGGGCGTGGTCACGCTCGTTCTGATCGGCGTACCGGCGGGCGAACCGGGCGATCGCGGCGGTGAAATTCTGGCCCTTCCCGATGTAGCCATCGATGGCCACCGGGTCGCCGGTGCGGGCGTGGGCGCGGGCGAGTGTCTCGCCGCAGGCGGTGGCGAATTCGGCGAGCCGCGGGGCGATCAGGTCGGTGGTCGGGATGATCTTCATGTCGCGGAACTGCCGCACGTAATAGTCCCTGCCGTGCAGCGAGCCCCAGCCGACGAAGATGTCGGTTGCGCTCTGGACCAGCCGTTTGCCGTTGATCACCCGCGCACCGTGGTTGTCGTGGCGGCTGGGCTGGATGTGGGCCTCATACACCGCCGGCCCGGCCTGCTTGACCTGCAAGAACAACGGGTCGGCACCGGTCCGGCCCTCGAGGAGCACCAGGTAGACCCGCATCCCCACGCTGCCCACCCCCACGACCTGCCGGACCACGTCGACCTCGGTGAACCGGTCGAACAGGCTCCGCCGGTCTTCGGTGAGGGTCAGCCGGTATCCGGCGAGGAGGTGGTCGACGAGGTCGGCCTGCTCATCGTCACTGATCGTGACGCGGACCGGAGGATCCTGGGTTATCCGCGGGCGCCCCTGCACCATGGAGGTGAGCTTGGCGAACGCCCCACGGCTCGTGCGGCGCTCCCGTTTCTTCTCGATGTGGACCGAAACCCGCCCGCGGTCGGCCGGCTCGAAGTAGTTGATCAAGCTGTCGGCGCGGATGCCGTCGTACCAGATGTCCAGCTCGGGCATGGCTGCGTACCGGCGCATGCGCCGGCGGTAGGCCTCGACCCCGGCGGTCACCGCGGCGGCGGCCCGGGACGGCTTGATCCGGTTCTCCTGCGCCGCGACCACCAGGCTGGCGGCAAAGCGCTTGACGTCCCACTCGAACGGGCCGGGCAGGGTCTCGTCGAAGTCGCGCAGGTCGAACG
>DAITAE010000249.1:0-6854 GCA_036824445.1 Streptosporangiaceae bacterium
GCTGCGTGCCTTCAGCGTGGCCAGGGACCTGATCATTACGTGCTCCTTTGCTTGCCGGACCCGCCCCGCCATCCCCCGCCCGGGGGCGACGGGACGAGCTCTCCGGATATAGCGGCTTGCTGTTATTGACCACTCCACCCGGCAATCTCGCGACGGTAAAGGCGATGCTGCCTGTGATGGTATTGGCGTGTACTATAAGAGAAGCTCTGAGAGCCCCATCAAGGGCGCAACTCCCGGGCCAGGAACCGAAAATTATCTGACTCGCATGGGCCCTGCGCTTGATGGATAATTTCGTGACAGCGAAGAGGCAGCCGACAGGCGGATCGAGAACCCAGCCACCGGGACCTCTCAACGCTACGGCCCGGCTCACTGCTATCCCGGCCGGGCCCGCAACGCCTAGTACTACAGCAACATTTTGTGATGTAGGAGCCATCGCCGCCAGTAGTGGCTGCTGCGGGCGCGGGCCTGGTGCGCGCGCCGGTGGCGTGACCAGGCGAGGGCGTGGCCGAGGGGGCGGGAGGCGGCGCTGGTCAGGTGTGCCAGGAGACGGCGGATCTCGGCTGGGGTGAGGGGGACCAGGCCGGGCGTGCTTTGGGGCTGGTGACGGCGAGGTAGGCGGCGGCGATCATGGCCAGGGTGATGTGCCGGTGCCAGGCGTCGTAGCGGCGGACCTGGTAGTGGTCCAGGCCGGTTTCGTTCTTGGCGGTGGCGAAGCATTCCTCGATCGCCCAGCGGGCGCCGGCGACGCGCACCAGCTGGCCGATGGTGGTGCCGGCCGGCCCAAAACACAGGTGGTAGGCCAGGTCCGTGGGGTCGGTGATGCTGCGGCGGATCAGCAGCCACCGCTCGAACCCCTCGCTGGGCTCGCGGGCGATCGGCAAGGTGGCCAGGGCCCAGTCATACAGCCGTGGGCCCTTGGCGCCGTCCCCGGCGGACAGCCGTTTCCAGGCTTGGACGGGGGCGGCGGCGGCGAGGGCATCGGCCCGGGACCCGGTGTTGCCATAGCCGGTCCCCGGGCCTACCGACTGGCTGCAGGGCACCGCGACCACATAGCCAAGGCGGCGTTGTTCGCAGAAGATCCGGAACTTGTGGTCCTGGCCGTAGGCCTCATCCGCGGTAGCCCAGCGGGCCGGGACGCCGGCATCCAGTGCCCGGGCCAGCATCAAGTGGGCCAGCTCCGGCTTGGAGGCGAACCCCACCTCCCCGGGCACCCCGGCTTCCGCGCAGCGCGCCCAGTCCCCGGTCCATGACCTGGGCAGGTACAGCTCGGCGTCGACCAGCGCCCGGCCGGCTGGCGCCGCGTAGGCCAATAACACTCCCAGCTGGCAGTTCTCCACCCGGCCCGCGGTACCGGAGTACTGGCGCTGCACACCGGCGGACTTTGTGCCCTTCTTCACGAACCCCGGTCTCGTCCACGATCAGCACCCCGCCCGGATCACCCAGGTGCTCCACCACGTAACCGCGCAGGTCATCCCGGACCTGGCGGGCATCCCACCGGGCATTGTTCAGCAGCCGCTGCATCCGGTCCGGCGCCGCGTCCCCGGCCGCCTCCGCCAGCTGCCACCCGTTCTTGCGCTCCAGCGGTGCCAGCAGCCCCATCAGGTACAAGCGGGCCTGCCGCTGCGGCTCCACCCGCCCGAACCGGCCCGCCACCCGGGCGAACAGCGCGTCCGGGCCCGACAGACCGAGCAAGATCTATTGGCGAACTCGTGCCGGGCGCCCGCCACCGGCAGGGGCCGATCGAACATCGGTGCGCCACTCAAATTCCTCACCTCAGGATAGGGCGACCCTGTCGAGGACGATCACGTGACACAGGACAGCGGCCGCGAATACCAGCGGGCCCGCCGCAAGGCTCGCCGCGCCGACCTATGGGAAGCGCGTGGTTGTACACGTTCTTGACACCGGCGATGCGCTGCGCCGCGGCGGCCGCCTTCAGGTACTGCGGGTAACTGGGTACGGTGCCGTTGAGCGCCACGTCCCCGTTCAGGTTCTTGACGGTGATGCCGGTAGCGTCCAGCAGCGGGTCGAAGGCCAGCTCTGCCTCGACCGCGTCGCGGATGTCCTTGTTCTTGCCCATGTGCGTGATCCTTTCCGTGACCGGTGGCCGGCAGACCCGCCGACCGCCAACCTGTGCACCCGGCTCCTGTCATGCCGGTAAAGGCGATGGTGGCTCTGGTGATAGTGCCCCGTCCTATGAGGTCAGCGCGCGGGCCACGTCCGATACCGTCAGCTGTTTCGGAAAGAACCCGCTGCGGCAGTGCTTACCGAGGCCTATAGCGCCGGGCAATACCAGGACAGGTGCCATCGCCTTTTCTGCCGCCGCGGCGCGCGGTGCACTGGAAGCCAGCGGTGACCCACCCGATGACCGCACACAGGAGGTACCTGCCATGAGCGCCAGAGAATCATGGACCAAACGCCAGGCCCAACGCGAGGAAGCGATACCCCGCACGGCCCTGGCCCCCGCTGGGCCGATGAACGCCGTGCACCGCTGCGACCGCTGTGGCGCTCAGGCCTACGTCCACGTCCTGCTCCGCAGCTGCCACGACCTGCTGTTCTGCGCGCATCACTACCGGCAGCACGCGCCCGCGCTGGCCAAGGTTGCCGTCGAAATCCAGGACGAGACCGAGCGGCTCGCGCCGGGTGATTGGCCCGGCTCACGAAACTGACGGCGACGCCGAAGTCCCCCGGTGAACGGTATGAGGTGATAGCCATGAGAGGTTCAGCGCGCCGGGCCGGGCGTCCGCTGCGGCGCCTAACGCGGTTGCTTCTCGGCCGGAACGAACTGCGGCGGCCCTGTGACCGTATCGAGGGGCTCGTCGTGGCGTCGCTGTCAGCGGCCTTCCTCACCCTTGCTGTCGCGGCGGCGGTCTTCGCCGGGCGCCTCTACCAGTCCCAGCACGCGATGGCGGCCCACGCGCGGACGGCTGTTGCGGTCCTGGCCCAGCCTGGGCCGGTAGCCGACAGCCAGACGACGGCGGTGCGGGCCACATGGCGGCTGCCCAAAGGGACGCAACGGTCCGGCACCCTGACCACGGTGACCGCTCCCGCCATCTATGACGCGTCAGCTGGAGCCTCCGTGCCCGTATGGCTGGACCGCTCTGGACAGCCGGTGGCTTCCCCGCCCAGCCCGTCAGGCATGATCGCCCTCGCGTTGTTTGCTGGCATAACCGTCACGGCAGGTGCCGCTCTCGCGGTCATCCTCTGTTACCGCTTGTGCCGGATGGTCCTGGACCGGCATCGTCTCGCCAGATGGGAGTCGGCCTGGGCCGCCGTCGGCCCGCAGTGGACCAGCCGCCGGTAAACCAGGGTCTGCGCCCGCATCCCGCAGCACGCGAGAGGTGGCCGTCATGTCCGGTCACAACCGACCTCGGCAAAACGGCTTGCCGCACGAAGAGAAAGACTCCCCGGCTGGTGGACCGGGACGCGGAGGCCATGCCGAGCTTGGTGCACGTGACCGCGGCTCCAGGAGCTGCCATCCCGGTAGATGCGCCCGTGGCGCAGCAAGAACGCCTTCAGCCGCTGCCGCACCCGGGGCCGGTCATCGATCACTCCGCCCGTGCCCGGCACAGATCCCGCACCGCCTCCTCCGCGGCGAGGGCACCCGGATCGCGGTCGGCTCACCCGCCCGCAGCAGCCGCGCCAGCCGGCCCGCGTCCGCTTGTCGGTCTTGACCCGGTCCCCCGCCCGCCGCGGAATCAGCGCCGGGGCCACCACCTGACAGCTCACCCCAGCGAGGTCAGCAGCCGGTGCAGCCCATAACCCGTCGGCCCAGCGTCAGAACACGCGCGCAACATGCCCGGATTCCCGAACCTGGCCACCACGCGGCGGACCGACGGCTCATCGTGGACGATCCGCTCCACCACCGGCAGTTCCTGGCCCGGCGGCAAGATCCCCACCGCGATCGAATCCATCGCCACATCCATCCCAAATGGATCGGCCCACCCAAACGCGCGACACTACACATAGGACGGCCAGCCTCCTTCCGCATGCGGCTCCTTCCCGCCCATCGTCGCGGGATGACCCACGAAACAACCTGGGCCACCGGCGGAACCGGGGAGCCGGAGGTCTGTGCTGACCAACGGGGCTTCGCCCCAGCGGTTTCAGCCGTGCGCGGGCACTAGTGCCAGGGCGCGGTGGAGCTGGGCCCGGGAGCGGATGCCGAGCTTGCGGAATACCTTGTTCAGGTGGTAGTCGACGGTGCCTTTGCTGATGTACAGGCGGGCGGCGATCTTGGGGTTGGACAGCCCTTCGCCGGCCAGGCTGGCGATGCGGGCTTCCTGCGCGGTGAGCTCATCCAGGGTCGCGTTGCGGCGGCTGTGCGCGGTGGCGCCGGTCGCGGTCAGTTCCTGCCACGCCCGGCCGGCGAACGACCGGGTGCCTATCGCCTCGAACGGGTCGTATGCGGTGCGCAGCTGGGCGTGGGCCAGCGGCGGCCGCATTCTGCGCGAGCGGGCCTCAAGGCCTAGCCCCCAGTCCTTGCCACCGAGCCGGGTATGCGCGCACAGAGCCTCCAGCGCTGTCTGGGCTACCTCCGGCTGGTGACAGCGCACGGCGGCCTCGACCAGCTCGGCCAGCGCCTGGACCATCCCGCCCTGCCCGGGTCGGGGGATCGGCGCCCCGCCCGGGCAATCACGTGATCGTCGTGTTCGGGGCGACCGGCGATCTGGCCCGGCGCAAGCGCCCCGCACGCGAATGACTTACCAACCCAATCGTGACCGCGTCTGAGCTGAGGAGGTCATGACGCACACACCGACTGCACCAGCTCAACTGCTCACGTCGGCCAGCCGATGCATGTCATCTGATTGGGCGGTTGGGGTTGGCGGAAAGCGCTCTGCCGTCCCGCATGATTGGTCGTTCGGATCATCGACGTTGGAGGCACCTCGCGCTGGGTGGGTGGCGCCTCGGTCCGGGGGATCGGCCCGATGGCCGGCCGGGCGGGTGACACGTGGGGAGGCAATAGGCAACACTCAGACGATGACCGGCGTCCCGGCCCACACCCTGTACCACCGGTGGCTTGGCTGGCACGCCCTGGCCATGCGGCGGGCGGTCACCGTGCTCATCGCCGGGCTGATCGTTGCTGTGGCGCTGCTGCCGTTCGTGACGTGGGGGATCGCTCTAGTCGCGGGCTGGGACGCCGCCGCGCTCACCTTCCTCCTGGCCACCTGGCCGATCATTATCCGGGCCGACGGCTCACGGGCGGCACAGCTTGCCGCCCGTGAAGACGATACGGAAGGCTCGGCGCGGGCGCTGCTGGTCGGGGCGAGCGTCGCCAGCCTGCTGGGGGTGGGGTATGCGCTGATCCTGGCGGGGCGCAGCAGCGGCGCGGGACGGGTGCTGCTGATTGGCGGCGCCGTGCTCACTGTCATGCTGTCGTGGACCGTGATGAACACGGTCTACACCCTGCGTTACGCCGACCTGAACTTCCGGTCCAAGCTGGGGGGCATTGCGTTCGGCGACCAGCACGGGCAGGAGCGGCCCGGATACCGCGACTTTGCCTACGTCGCGTTCACCATCGGCATGACCTACCAGGTGTCGGACACGACGCTGCGTGATCCCCGGATCCGGCGCTCCGTGCTCGCCCACGCGATCTTGTCCTACCTGTTCGGCGTGGTTATCGTGGCGGGTTCGGTCAACCTCATCTCCGGGCTGGTCCGCTGATACCGTCAGACCCCGGCCGCCCTGCCCCGGACTGTTGCCGAGCCAGCGCCCACCGCGCCGGTGACGAAGGGTCTGGCCCCGCCACCAGGGCAAGATATCGCTGATGGTCGTTCGCCGGGCTGGTCGCCGAGCATGGTGAAGCCTCGCAAAGGCACACGCGCATTGCCGCCTTATTGAGACTTCGGCCAGGCGGCACCCCCGCCCGGAGTCTCGATCAGGTGGATCTCGCACGCTGTGACGCTGGCGTACGGGACGCCCGGCAGCCCCGCTCGGCAAGGCGCACGTCGCCGAAATCGAAACCATTGGGATCCCGTCGGCGCGGAAACAGTCTCTGACCTCGTACAACGGGCGCGAATCAGAGGTGTTCGTGGCCACAAACTGAGCCAAACGTGCTTGCACCCCGGACGGGCGAGGCACAGCGATCGCCCATCGTCGCAGGCCAGTGTGGAGGATGCAAGATTCGAACTCGCGAGGGTTGCCCCCAACACGCTTTCAAACAATGCTGACCGGCGTTCACCTTCGGTCGCCACCGTCCGTGACCTGCCCGGATGCGTGGGCCGACCGCCGGTGAACGGTGCCGGACGGGCGTGAATGAGACACAAACTGAGCCAAGGCCCGGTGCTTCGGTCGGCCGCACCGGGCGCTGGCCAGGCGGTACGCGGTGAGCGTCGAGGCGATCTCCTGGGCGCTCAATCTGGCCCGGTTCCAGCGGATCGTGGTGGAAAGCCGTCCAGCGCGTGCAGTTCGTGCTTGTCGGACTGGCCAACCACGCCGGTCCTGATGGTAGTTGCGCCTTTCCGGCGGTGCGGACGCTGATGCCTACACCGGGCTGTCGGAGCGCACCGTGCGGTCGTGCCTTGGTCGGCTGGAAGCCGCGGGCCGGATCCAGCCGTGCGACCCCGCCATCGTGGCCGCGAAGATCAAGCGAGCCGGCCGACGGCCAAAGGGGGGTGGGACCTGGACCTGGGCCTGATCCGGGACGACCTGGCCGAGGAGGACGTAGTGGCGCTGGAATGCCCGTTCCCTCGCCTGGCCGCGAGGCTCACCGCAAAGCCCGGCCCCGCCTATGACTCTCACGGGGTGCAATCACCGCATCCCGCCAAAGTGGTTGAGAACCCGGGCCATGGGGTGCAGCCGTTGCACCCCGCGCCGGGCACGGGGTGCAAGCTCCACGAGATCCATCAGCACTTGGCTTC
>DAITAE010000764.1:0-1983 GCA_036824445.1 Streptosporangiaceae bacterium
CGGGTAGCCAGCCCGGAGCCGGGACCCGCGGGATGGTCGCGGCACACCCTCCCGGGGATGCCGGGGGAGAAAGCCCAAGGAGGTCACATCAGCGTCGAACCCCGTATCAACGAGCGCATCAGGGTTCCCGAGGTACGGCTCGTCGGCCCGAACGGCGAGCAGGTAGGGATCGTTGCCCTGAATGATGCGCTCCGGCTGGCCCAGGAGTCCGATCTCGACCTGGTCGAGGTCGCGCCCACGGCACGGCCACCGGTGGCCAAGCTCATGGACTACGGCAAGTTCAAGTACGAGTCCGCGCTCAAGGCCAGGGAATCACGCAAGAACCAGGCCCAGACGGTCATCAAGGAGATCAAGCTCCGTCCCAAGATCGATCCGCATGATTACGGAACGAAGAGGGGCCACGTCGAGCGGTTCCTCCGGCAAGGAGACAAGGTCAAGGTGACGATCATGTTCCGGGGACGCGAGCAGTCCCGGCCCGAGCTCGGGTTCCGGCTGCTGCAGCGCCTTGCGGGCGACGTCGAGGAACTCGGCTTCGTCGAGTCCCAGCCCAAGCAGGATGGCCGCAACATGATCATGGTTATCGGGCCGCACCGCAGGAAGAGCGAGGCCAAGGCTGAACGGCCCGCGCAGCACGAGCGCGCGGTATCACGGCAGCGCGCGGCGCGGTCCGCCGCGGCCGCTGAGCGGTCCGCCAGAGCCGGGCAGGCCGAGGCCGAGAGCACACCGGAGGCCGCCGCCGAAGGCTGAGCCGATGCGGCGACGCCAGGCGGATGGCCCGGAGCCACGCTTGGCCGGCCGCGGATGAAGGCAGAGCGTCGCACCGCTGGAATCGGAAACCCCGGTCCGGCGGTGTATGGAAGACTCGCGCCGCCAGGCGCGCAGAAAAGGGCCGCGCCACAGGCGCGCAGGAGACGGAGACGGCGACCATGCCGAAGATGAAGACCCACAGTGGGGCCGGAAAGCGGTTCCGGGTGACCGGTACCGGAAAGGTGATGCGCCGCCGCGCGAACCGGAATCACTTGCTCGAGCACAAGTCGAGCAGGCGAACCCGCCGCCTGGCACGCGAGCTGACGCTCGCCCCCGCCGACGCCAGCAGGATCAAGAAGCTGCTGGCGAAGTAGCCGACACCGCCTCGAGGGAGACATAACGATGGCACGCGTGAAGCGGGCTGTGAACGCCCACAAGAAGCGCCGGGTGGTCCTTGAGCGGGCGAGCGGCTATCGCGGCCAGCGATCGCGCCTGTACCGCAAGGCCAAGGAGCAGGTCCTCCACTCGATGACCTACGCCTACACGGGCCGCAAGGACCGCAAGGGCGCGTTCCGGCGGCTGTGGATCCAGCGGATCAACGCCGCCGCGCGGGCGGACGGCATCACCTACAACCGGTTCGTCCAGGGCCTCAAGGCAGCCGGGGTGGAGGTGGACCGCCGCATGCTCGCCGAGCTCGCGGTGTCCGACCCGCCGGCGTTCTCGGCACTGGTCGACGTGGCGAAGAACGCCCTGCCACCGGCCGCAGGTACCGAGTCCACCAGCGCCGCTGCCTGACAGCGCAGAACGGTTGGCGTGGACCAGCAGGACATGAGCGAACCGTTCGGCCCCGAGCTCACCAGCATCCGCTCACCGAAGGTGAAGGCCGCACGGCAGCTCGCCAAGCGAGCGCTGCGCCTGCGGGCACGGTCGTTCCTGGCCGAGGGGCCGCAGGCGGTAGGAGAGGCGCTCGCCAGCGGCGGCGTCGTCTCCCAGTTGTTCATCACCGCGGCCGCCCGCGCCCGCCACTCCGAGCTCGCCGACCAGGCCGCCCGCCAGGGCGCCCACGTCCAGGCGGTGAGCGGCGAGGTCATGGCCGGGCTCGCGCAGACCATCACCCCGCAGGGGGTGCTCGCCGTGTGCCGGTACGTGGACATCCCGCTGGCGCACCTGATCGCCGCCGCGCCGCGGTTGGTGGCGATCCTCGCCAGCGTCCGGGACCCGGGCAACGCCGGCACC
>DAITAE010000250.1:0-4553 GCA_036824445.1 Streptosporangiaceae bacterium
TCTCGATCGCGCGGGCCCGCACCAGGGTGACCCAGTGCTCCTCCTTGAACAGCCCAGCCGCCCAGGCGCCCGGCACCACGATCAGCTCGGCACCGCGCGCGACCAGAGCGCGGAACAGTTCGGGGAAGCGGATGTCGTAGCAGGTCGCGAAGCCGGTCCGGATGCCAGCGAGATCCACGACGACCGGCTCCGAGCCGGGGGCGACCAGTGCCGACTCACGTTCGCCCAGCGAGTCGAACAAGTGGATCTTGCGATAGGCCGCCACCAGTTCGCCCGAGCCGGCGTAGGCGACCGCCGTGTTGTAGACCCGCCCGTCTGGCGCTGGCTCGAACACCCCCGCGACCAGGGCCACCCCGGCGTTGCGCGCCAGCGTGGCCAGGCAGGTGCCGAACTCCCCGTCCAGCGGCTCGGCCGCGGCGCGCAGGTCACTGCCGAACCTGACCTGGGTCGCCTCCGGGAAGACCGCGAGGTCGGCGCCCTGGTCGGCGGCGCTGGCCACCGCCTCGGCGACGCGGTCCAAGTTGGTGGCTGGATCAGGGCTGACCGGCAACTGGCACAGTGCGACTCGCATGCCCGCAGCGTAACCGCGCCACGCCGTACCTCGGCACGTGGGGTTCGGGTGCGGCTCGGGCCGAGCAGGTGGCGGGGCGTGATGTCATGGCGGGGTGAACCGACCACTGCTGAACGCCCGGCTCGCCGGGATGGGAACCACGATCTTCGCCGAGATGTCGGCGCTCGCCGGCACGACCGGCTCGGTCAACCTGGGCCAGGGCTTTCCGGACACCGACGGGCCGCCCGAGATCGCCGCGGCGGCCGCCGCGGCGATCATGGAGGGCCGCGGCAACCAGTACCCGCCCGGCCCGGGCATCCCGGAACTGCGGCAGGCGGTCGCCGCGCACCAGAAGCGTTTCTACGGCCTCGACGTGGACCCGGACACACAGGTGCTCGTCACGGCCGGCGCGACCGAGGCCATCGCGGCGGCCCTGATCGCACTGCTGGAACCGGGCGACGAGGCGATCGCGTTCGAGCCGTACTACGACTCGTACGCGGCCTGTGTCGCGATGGCCGGGGCGACCCGGGTGCCGGTCACCCTGCGGCCGCCTGACTTCAGGCCCGACCTCGACGCGCTCCGCGCGGCCATCACCGGCCGGACCCGGCTCATCCTGCTGAACACCCCGCACAACCCGACCGGGGCCGTGTTCACCCCGGACGAGGTCGCCCGGATCGCCGAGCTCGCCTGCGAGCACGGGCTGCTGGTGGTGTCCGACGAGGTCTACGAGCACATGGTGTACGACGGCATCCACGTGCCCATCGTTTCGCTGCCCGGAATGTCTGAGCGCACCGTGACGATCAGCTCGGCGGCAAAGATGTTCGGGTTCACCGGCTGGAAGGTCGGCTGGGTCACCGGGAGCCCGGAGCTGGTGACCGCGGTCCGCACGGTCAAGCAGTTCCTCACCTACGTGACCGGCGGGCCCTTCCAGTACGCGGTGGCGGAGGCGCTTGCCCTGCCCGACGACTACTTCGCGGCGATCAGCGCGGATCTGCGGGTCAAGCGCGACTTCGTGTGCGCGGGGCTGGCCGGGGCCGGTTTCGAGGTCTACCGGCCGGCCGGGACCTACTTCGTCACGACAGACGTGCACCCGCTGGGCTACGCGGACGGCATGGAGTTCTGCCGGGAGCTGCCGCGCAAGGTCGGCGTGGTGGCCATCCCCAGCGTGGTGTTCTACGACAACATGGACGCCGGCAGGTCACAGGTGCGGTTCGCGTTCTGCAAGAAGCAGCACGTGCTGGCCGAGGCGCTGAGCCGCCTGGCGCGGGCTGGCCGCGGCGAGGGCGGCCTGGGAGACTGACGCCATGCGACCGTACGCGCTTCACCATGTCTCGATCAACGTCAGCGACGTCGACGCGGCCCGCGACTTCTACACCCGGGTTCTCGGCCTGACCGAGCGCACCGACCGGCCCGATTTCAGCTTCGGCGGGGCATGGCTGGACGCTGGGGGCCAGCAGGTGCACCTCATCGAGGCCGAGGTGCCGCCGGAACTCGGGCAGCACTTCGCGCTGGCCGTGACCGATCTGGACGCGGTGGTGTCGGAACTGCGCACGCTGGGCGTCACCGTCACCGATCCGGTGCCAGTCGGCCCAGGCCGTCAGGCGTTCGTGACCGACCCGGCGGGCAACCGGGTCGAACTCCAGCAGCCGCCGGCGGGCGGGTGATTCATTCCGCGCCGTCCACCCGCGCTGTTCACTCCTCGGTGCGCAGGGCCGTCTTCGGACAGGACTCCACCGCCCGGCGAACCCCGTCCGCGAGTTCGGGCGGCACGTCGCCCGCCGCGATGTGCAGGACGTCTTCGTCGTCGACGTCGAATATCTCTGGCACGAGCCCGGCGCAGACGGCGTTGGCCTCACAGAGATCGCGATCGACCGTGACCCGCATGACAGCATTCTCCCTCCGGCCCCGGGCATCTGACCACCGGCAGGCTGGGCCATGACCGGCGCCGCGGGGAGTGGGGACGGCCGCTCGGGCCGGGCCCGGACCGCGCCGGAGTCCGGCAAGGCTGGGACCGCGCCGGAGTCCGGCAAGGCTGGGACCGCGCCGATGCCCGGCAGGGCCGGGACCCGCCTGAGGGTGGGCAGGGGACGGACCGCGACGATGCCCCCCCGGCTGCGGCGCGCCGCCGAGGCGGCCACCGGGTTCATGCCGCCCGCTGAAGGGCTGGCGCTGTACCGGGCGGCGGCGGCGTACGCCCCGGTCGGTCCCGTGCTGGAGATCGGCACCTACTGCGGGAAGTCCACGGTCTACCTGGCGGCGGCGGCCCGTCAGGCCGGCCAGGTGGTGATCACGGTGGACCACCACCACGGGTCGGAGGAGAACCAGCCGGGCTGGGAGTACCACGATCCCGGCCTGGTGGACCCGCGCACCGGGCGGCTGGACACCTTGCCGCACGTGCGGGCCACCCTGGGCGACGTCGGCCTCGAAGAGGACGTCATCATGATCGTGGGCCGGTCGGCACAGGTGGCGCGGCTGTGGCGGACATCGCTCGGGCTGCTTTTCATCGACGGTGGGCACACCGAGGCGGCCGCCCAGGCCGACTACGACGGCTGGGCGGGCTGGGTGGCGCCTGGTGGCGCCCTGGCCATCCACGACGTCTTCCCCGACCCGGCCGACGGCGGCCAGGCGCCCTACGGCATCTACCTGCGCGCTCTGGCCTCGGGCACCTTCACCGAGGTGGCCGTGGAAGGCTCGCTGCGCATCCTGGAGCGCACCGGCACGTCATGATCATGACTTGGGCGCGCCTGACGAAACCAGGTCATGATCACCAGCCGCGGGGGCGCGCCTCCGGATCCGAGCCGCGGGGCCGGCGGGTCCCGGATCCAAGCTGCGGGGGCGGGGGCTTCCGGATCCGGACTGCCTTGCCCGCCGGGCTCAGCTGGTGGCGGGCAGCGCGCAGCCGCAGGCGCTGGCGTCAGCCGGAGGGGGAGCCGCGCTACCGGCGTCGGCCGCCCGGAACAGGCCCGCCCCGCCGGTCGCTCCGGCCAGCGCATCGGCGGCAAGGATCATCGCCGCCGCCGTCCAGCTGCTCCGCTCGGCGGGGAAGTGGGCCTGGTTCACGAACTGCCAGCCCGTCCAGTAGGCGCCGTCGGCGTCCCGCAGGTGCTGGATGTCGCTGAACAGCTCCACCGCCCGGCCGCGGTCGCCAATCGCGTCCAGCGCGAGCACCAGCTCACAGGTCTCGGCGCCGGTGACCCAAGGCTGGTCGCTGACGCAACGCGCGCCGAGGCCAGGGACCACGAAGTCAGACCAGCCGTCGTCCAGTCGGGCTGCTGCGCCCGGGCCGCGCACCGGCCCAGCGAGGACCGGGTAGTACCAGTCCATCGAGAACCGGCTCTTGTCGGCGAACGCCTCCGGATGGTTCACGATCACGTGCCCGAGCTGGTCGGCCGCAAGTTCCCAGTCGGGCTGGGGCTGCCCCATGAACTCCGCCAGCATGACCGCGCAGCGCAGGCTCTGGTAGATGCTGGAGCAGCCGGCCAGCAGAGCGTACCCGCCAGGGCTGCCGTCGGCCTTGCGCTCCCAGGCGATCTCACCGCGGGGTGCCTGCAGGTCCAGCACGTACCCGATCGCGTCGCGCACCGTGGGCCACATCCGCGCCGCGAAGGCCGCATCCTGCGTCACCCGGAGCTCGTGCCAGACTCCGGCTGCGACATAGGCGACCTGATTGCTCTCTGCGGCCGGATCGGTGACCGCGCCGCCGGCGGTCTTCTTCGGCCACGACCCATCGGCCCGCTGCGCGGCGCGGAGCCAGCCGTAGGCGCGGCGGGCCGGCTCGCGCAGGTCGCAGACCGACAGCGCCATCGCGCACTCGACATGGTTCCAGGCGTCGGTGTGGCCGTCGGGCCAGCCGATGGCTCCAGATGGCTCCTGGCCCGCCACGATGCTCCTGCCGGTGGCCATGATGTCGGCCGCGGTCAGCACGCCGGGCACGGCGGGTACCGGGTGCGCGGCCCGGGCCCGGTTCTCACGCACCGGCATGCGCACGCTCGGGGCGCCCCGC
>DAITAE010000250.1:4653-6829 GCA_036824445.1 Streptosporangiaceae bacterium
GGCTTGCGGGCGTAGAGCACCAGGCTCTTGCCGATGAGCGGGTTCAGCGCCCGTTCCGCCAGCCGGGTGGGGGCCGGGCGCTTCATGATGTCCCAGACCAGCAGCCGGTGGTAGGCGCGCGCCAGCGGATGATCGTCGTCGCCCACCCCCACCGCGCATTTGAGCCACCAGTAGGGCGAGTGCAGGCCATGCGCATGGTGGTAGCGGCCTACCGTCAGCCCGGCCCGCCGGAGCTTGGCCTCGAGTTCGGGCCTGGTGTAGATGCGGACGTGGCCGCCGGGGACGTTGTGGTAGTCATCCGACAGCCGCCAGCAGATCCGTTCCGGCAGCCAGGCGGGCACGGTCACCGCCAGCAGTCCGCCCGGGCGCAGTACCCGCGCGATCTCACGCAGGGCCGCCTGGTCGTCGTGGATGTGCTCGAGTACCTCGGCAGCGATCACCCGGTCAAAGACCGCGTCGCCGAACGGCATCGCGGTGCCGTCCCCGGCGACCGGGCGGGCGTGCGCCGTGGCCGGCGCCTCCCTGGCCTTGTGCATGGCGGCGGCCATGGCCGCCACGATCCGCAGTTCGCCCTCGTCGGCGTCGCAGGCGACCACGTCGGCGCCGCGCCGGTACGCCTCGTATGCGTGCCGCCCGCTGCCGCATCCGAGGTCGAGCACCCTGTCGCCGGGGCCGACCGGGAAGCGCCCGAAGTCGACGGTCAGCACTGGTCAGCCCCCCTCAGCTCCGCCCCGGCGCCGGCCTGCTCCCCGGCGCCGGCCTGCTCCCCAGCGCCGCCCCGCTCCCCGGCGCCAGTCTGCACTCCGGCGCCGCCCCGCTCCCCGGCGCCGCCCTGGTCCCCGGCGCCGGCCCGCTCACCGGCCCGCGACCCCGCGGCGGCGATCGCCCGCTCGTACTCGGCCACCGTGGCGCGGGCGACGGCGGGCCAGGCGAACCGCTCCTGGACCCGCTGCCAGGCGGCGGCCGAGAGCCGGGCCCGCTCCGCCGGCGAATCGAGCAGGCTCCGCAGCGCGACCGCAAGCTCCTCGGCGTCCCCGGGCTCCACCAGCAGGGCGGCGTCGCCGGTCACCTCGGGCAGCGCGCCGGTCCGGCTCGCCACCAGCGGTGTCCCCGATGCCATGTGCTCCACCGCGGGCAGTGAGAAGCCCTCGTAAAGGGAGGGCACGACGGCGACCTCCGCGCCCGCCACCAGTTCGGCGAGTTCGGTGTCGCTGATGCCGTGGACGAAGCGCACCCGCTGGCCGAGCGCGAGCTCGGCGGCGAGGCGCTCGGTGGGGCCGCCGGGCGCCGGCCGGCCCACCACGATCAGCTGCGCGTCCCGTTCCGCCACGAGCTTGCCGAACGCCCGCAGCAGCGTCCCGACCCCCTTGACCGGTGAGTCGGCGCTGGCCACGGCCACGATGCGGCCGGGTATGCGGGATGAGCGGGGATGGAACACGCGGGTGTCGACCCCGAGCGGGATGACCCGGACGCTCGCGGGCCGGACGCGGAAGTCGCGGCAGATGTCATCGCGGGAGGACTCCGAGGCGGTCAGGATCGGGCCGCACCGCCGGGCCACCCGTGCCTGCATCCGAACGAAGGAGTACCAGCGCCACTTGGAGACCCGGGACAGGCCCCGGGCCGCGGCAAGCTCGATCCGCCGGTCCACGCTGATCGGGTGGTGGATGCTGGTCACCAGCGGGAGCCCGGCCCTGGCCAGCCCGAGCAGCCCGTACCCGAGTACCTGGTTGTCGTGGACCAGGTCGAACTCGGCGCGGCGGGCGCGCAGCACCCTCCGCGCCCGCAGGCTGAATGTGAGCGGCTCGGGGAAGGAGCCCGACCGCATGGCGGCGAACTCCAGCACGTCGATCCAGTCGCGGAACTCCGACGGCCGTGGCCAGCGGAACGGGTCAGGCTCCCGGTACAGGTCCAGGCTGGGCACGGTGCGCAGGATGGGGCCCGGCTCAAGCTCGGGATAGGGCTGGCCGGAGAAGACCTCCACGTGGTGGCCGAGCGCGGCCAGCTCACGGGACAGATGACGCATATATATGCCCTGGCCACCGCAATGCGGCTTGCTGCGGTAGGAGACCAGTGCGACGCGGAGCGGGCGACCGATCGTGAGCACGCAGCCTCGCACCCTTCCGTCGCTTCCGCCGTCCGTGATGATCAGCCTGCTAGCCGCGAACATTACCACCGG